>JAISND010000201.1 GCA_031276615.1 Treponema sp.
ACCCGGCTGCCGGAACAGTCCAGGTTGACCATCTCCCCGCTCATGGTAAGGGCGTTGGCGCCGGAAAGAAAATAATCCGCCATGAGGCTGTCCCTGCACACCTCAAAATGATCCGCGCAGTTATAGCGGTCGTAGAGTGTGTAGCTGCCGTTCCGTAACACAGGAAGTATGTCCATAGCTGACAACGTTTCGCTCCCGCCCAGGCCCACGGATACCCCCTTGGGCAGCAGGGTATCAAAGAGGAGGCTTTTCGCTTCATCAAGGTTTTCGGCGTAGTAACTTGTCCAGCCTTTTTCGGCAAAGGCCCGGAGGGCGAGCCTGCCCCGTTTTTCCCCAAGCCAGGCGCGGAACTGGTTCCGACGGTACTGGTTCTGCATAATCCTCTTCCTCACTCTAATTTCAAAGTTTACCAGATGAGAAAATCATTTCCCAAAAGACGGAGTATCGCTTCGGTAAAAAAATAATCCCCGTATATTATGGGAACTTCGGTGTTCTCAGAACTATCGTGATACGCGGCGGTTCCTTTTCCCATGACGCCGTCTTTCTCCGCATCCCAATCGGCAAAGGCCTTTTCGCAGGCCCGCAGTATCTTGATCGCCGAGCCGGCGTAGAGGGCCTCTTCATATTCGCCAACCTGGGAGGCGATTTCCAGAAGGCCGCAGGCGCTTATCACGGCGGCGGTGGCGTCATATTTGAGCGGTTCCTTGGGCGAACGGAAATCGACCAACGGAAGCCAGTTGTTCTGCGCGAAGTTGGCAATCACATAGTGGGCGGCTTTTTTTGCCGTATCAAGATACTGTTTCCTGCCGGTATAACGGCAGCTCAGGGCAAAGCCATACACCGCCCAAGCCTGGCCCCTGCTCCAGGAAGATCCGGGGGCATAGCCCTGGCCGGCCGGCGTCTCAAGACATTCGCCCGTGTCGGGGGAAAGGATGGCGATGTGGTTGCTGCTCCCGTCGGGCCGTATGATGGCGTTCATTGCGGTATCGGCGTGGTTTTCGGCCATGAACAGGAAGCGGGGATCTCCGGTTTCCCGGGAAGCCCAATACAGAAGGGGGAGGTTCATCATGGTATCGATGATGATCCAGCCCCGGCGATCTTCGTTCCAGGCGCGGATGAATCTCCCCACCGGATTGTAGCGGCCCGCCAGGAGGTTCGCCGCGTGCAGGCCGCGCCTGCGCGATTCCCTGTTTCCCGTGAGGCGGTAATTTGCCACCGACGTATGCAGCCACATGAAGCCCACGTCGTGGTGCAGCCCTTCATAGCCTGCCAGGGCTTCGTCAAGGCGTTTTTCCACGGCCTCGGCCTGGTTCCGGTAAACCTCATGCTTCGTAGCCTGATACATCTGCCAGAGCAGCCCCGGCCAGAAACCGTTGGTCCACCAGTAGATGCCCTCGCCGGTATCCAAATCATGGTAGCGGCCGTCTCTCGGGATGTAGGGGATTATGTTTTCCATCCGGGCACATTCAGCCTTTAGCTTGATGTTGAGTTTTTGAAAAATCCCTTCGGCCCATGTTTTATCGTCTTTTATTAGCTGATAGCTCATAATTTCTCCTCATCGCTCAAAGCGATATTTCTGCGGCTATGCCGCCTGAGTTGTCAAAAATGGTCAGATTCCAGATTTCCGGAGTTTTTTCCTCAACAGTGACCTTTGGGAGCTCCCCTCCGGAAACAGATCCGGCGCTTTCCGCCGGGGCTCCGTCCCCTGCCCGCACCGCGCAGGCAAGGAGGGTAGTTCCCGCTTCCAGTTTCCCCTCCAGCACGGGGATCACCACGGCCGGGTGGATCACGTTGAGGTTGGGGGCCGGAACCACCAGGCCGCCCCGGCGGGGGAGGGCGGGTTTTAAACCGCCGGGAAAGCTTCCCTCAAGGGCGGCGATCCTGGAGGCGGCCCAGGGGTAGAGGACGAGGGCTTCGGAAGCCGAAGCCGCGGCGTTAGCGGCAGGCGGCGCGGCGCCGTCGAACCGGGGAACGGAGAAACCGCCTTCCACCGTGAGGAGGGGACGGCCGCTTTGTATGCGGTGGATACGGACGTGCCAGCCCTCAAGCCGGATCAGAACCGTGACCACCTCCACATCGGCCCAGGGCTGCCAGCGGCTCCGCACCCAGTTCGCCCCGGTCGCCTGATCCGTTGTTTCCCGCCGCTCCCGCCAATAGCCGTCCCCCTCGGAGAAGAGGAGCGCCGAATCGCAGCCGGTCTTTTCAATGTCGTAATTGCTGTGGGCTACGCAGAAGCCGAAGCGGGCGGAATAGGCGAATTTGCAGTACTTCTGCGCCGCGTGGTTCATATCGAAGTTGGGATAACGCCCCGCGTTAAGAAGCTGGGCGTCTTCGGCGTTACTGCTGAGGATGAAACCGGGGATCCTTTCCGCCGTTGGGGAGAGGGTCTCGGGCAGGGGGGCTTCTTCGGCCTGCCAGAAGGGGTGATCCTCCCCCAGGGCCAGGACGAGATAGGTCTTGAGCGCCCAGTAGGGGGAACCGGGGGAATTGTAGGTGTCGGCCATGACCAGGTTGGGGTATGCGTAACCCACCGAAAGAATGCCCCCGGCGTCAAGAACGGGCAGGGAGAACCAGCGCCGCAGGTTTCGCAGCACAATGCCTTTCATCACCCCCCAGGGCAGAACTTCAAGGCTGGCGAAGGCGCAGGCGGAAAAGAACGAAACCCCGGCAAAGCGATAGCTGAGGCTGCGGCCGTAGGGTATCATGGAGCCGTCCCGGTAAAACCATGCCGCAAAGGAAGGGCCA
>JAISND010000080.1 GCA_031276615.1 Treponema sp.
CCGTTATGGGACATGTAGACCACGGCAAGACCAAGCTGCTTGACGCGATACGCAGCGCCGACGTGGTCTCGGGGGAATTCGGCGGCATTACCCAGCATATCGGCGCCTACACGGTGGAAACCCCCCAGGGTAAAATAACCTTCCTCGATACCCCCGGCCACGAAGCCTTTACCCGCATGCGCGCCCGCGGCGCCCAGGTCACCGACATCGTGGTTCTTGTCGTGGCCGCCGACGACGGGGTCATGCCCCAGACCGTCGAAGCCATCAATCACGCCAAGGAAGCGAAGGTGCCCATCATCGTCGCGGTGAACAAAATCGACAAGCCCGAAGCCAACCCCGACAGGGTAAAAAGCCAGCTTTCCGAACTGGAGCTTGTGCCCGAAGACTGGGGCGGGCAGACCATGTTTGTGGAACTTTCGGCCCTTCAGAAAAAAGGAATTGACAGGCTCATAGACGCCATTCTGCTCCAGGCGGAGATACTGGATCTCAGGGGAAACTACGACAGGGCCGCCGAGGGGAAAATTCTCGAATCCCGCATCGATCACGGGCGCGGCATTGTCGCCACCGTCATGGTGGAAAGGGGAACCCTCGAGACGGGCGATTCCTTTGTCGCGGGCATCTGGCCCGGCAAGGTGAGGGCCCTGTTCAACGACAAGGGCGAAAAGATCGATTCGGCCACCCCCTCGATGCCCGTCGAGGTACTCGGTTTTGAGGGTGTTCCCAACGCGGGGGACCCCATCCAGGTTGTGGATGATGAAAAGACAGCCCGTGAATTCTCCTCGAAACGGCAGGAACTCAAGCGTTTCGAAGACGCCAAAAACATCAGGAAGATCACCCTGGACAACCTGCGCGAGACCATCAATAACGGCGCCATACAGGAACTTAAAGTCATTATCAAGGCCGATGTCCAGGGATCGGCGGAAGCCCTGCGCTCCAGCCTTGAAAAGCTTACCACGGACGAAGTGCGGCTGCACGTCATCCAGGCCCTGCCGGGCGCCATAAACGAAGGCGACGTCGATCTCGCGATAGCGTCTAACGCAATCATCATCGGGTTTAACGTCAGGCCCGCGCCAAAGGCAAAGATCCTCGCGGATCAGGAAAAAGTCGACATCCGCAAATACAACGTAATTTACAAGGCCGTGGAAGAGATACAGCAGGCTATGGAGGGAATGCTCAAGCCGGATACCAGGGAAGAGGTAATTGCCTCCGTCGAGGTGCGGAATACCTTCAAAGTGCCAAAGGCGGGTACTATCGCGGGCTGTTACGTTCAGAGCGGGACGGTCAGGCGGAGCGCGAGCGTCAACCTTGTCCGCGACGGCATAGTGATCCACACCGGGAAAATCGCTTCCCTCAGGCGCTTCAAGGACGATGTCAGGGAAGTCGCCGCCGGGTATGAATGCGGCATCGGCCTGGAAGGTTTCGACAACATTCAGGCCGGGGATCAGGCGGAAGTATTTGAAATAGTGGAAGTCGCGCGGAAGCTGACAGGCGGCGACCGGTAGAATGGCGGAATACCGGACCGAACGGGTGGGGCATCTGATTCGGCAGATAATCAGCGTCCTCATTCTTGAAGGCAGAATCAAGGATCCGAGGGTCAGCGCCTTTTTGTCCGTTACCCGCGTGCAGGTATCGCGGGATTTTTCCTTCGCGGACGTGTATGTTTCCAATATTCGCGCCGAAGCGCGGATTGAGCGGGGCGTCGAGGGGCTGCAGAGCGCCGCGGGTTTTATCCAGGCCAGGCTTGGAGAGGCCATGCGGATACGGAAAATTCCCCGCCTAAGGTTTCACGCCGACACAAGCATACGGGAAGGCTTTGACATGGTAAGGAAAATTGAAAGCCTTGCCGCCGCCGGAAGGGCGGGCGAAGGCGCGGAAGAACGCGAACCGGGTGAAAGCGAGGAAAGCCGGGAGCCGGACGAAAACAGCTAGGAGTTTGTTGCGCTTCGCGCATAAAACCTCCAAAAATCGCCGATTAGGTGATTTTTTACCTTGCAAACTCCCAAAGGAGCCCGTTTATCATGGCTTTTACGACACAAAGTGGCGCAAAAACCTACAAGTGCAACAGGCTCCTGGAGCGGCAGCCGTTGAAATGAAGAAAGACGAACCGGTGGCACCTGCGGGTTTGCTGCTCCTGAACAAAAAAACGGGCCTTACTTCCTTTGAGGCGCTTCGTCCCGTAAAGAAGGCCCTCAATACCGGTAAAGTGGGGCATACGGGCACCCTTGACAAATTCGCCGGGGGGCTGCTCCTGGTCCTCTGCGGCCGGGCCCTGAAACTTTCCCCCTGGTTTTTTCACTGCGACAAACAGTACGAAGGCGTGTTGCGCTTCGGGGAAGAAACCGACACCCTTGACCCGGAGGGGAGCGTTGTCGCCAGGGCCGAAATTCCCTCCCGGGAAGCGGTGGAAAGGGCGCTTCCCCTTTTCCGGGGCGAAATTCAGCAGGCGCCGCCCGCGTATTCGGCGATACACATTGACGGAAAGCGGGCCTCGGCCCTCGCGCGGGCCGGGAAAGCGCCGGAAATGAAAAAAAGGCCGGTGCGCGTTTACCGGCTTGAACTTCTTTCCTGGGATCCGCCCCATGCCCGTATCGGCGTCCACTGCTCGGGCGGCGCCTATATCCGCTCCCTCGCGCGGGACATCGCGCTCGCGGCCGGTTCCCGCGGCCGCCTTGCCGCCCTGCTGCGTACAGGCGTCGCGGGTTTCCGGCTTGACAGCGCGCCGGAATCCGGCGAAGAAGGCGGCGGGGCCGCGCTTTTACAGGCCCTCAGGCCCATAGACAGGGAGGTAATCCGCTCCCTTGGCCTTCCCTGGTTTGACCTTGAAGGGGAAAGCGTCAGGGAAATCATACAGGGCAAACCGCTTTCCCGGATTCTGGCCGGCTCCACCCTGAATCTGCCCGGCGGGGCGGGGGATTCCGCGTTTCCGCGGCCGGGGCATCAAGGCCCGGAGCGCGACGGGGCCGCCGCCCTGTTCTGCGGCGATGTTTTCGCCGGCATCGCGGAAACCGGCGCGGACGGACAAAACAGCTGGCGCTACGGCTGCGTGTACGCGTCCGCCGGGGACGGGGTTCATGCGCGTCCTTGACTGGGAGGATTTTGTCGCCCGGGGAGCGGAAGAAAACAGGGGCGTCGCGGCCGGCATAGGGGTTTTTGACGGGGTTCACCGGGGGCACCAGGAACTCCTCAAACGGATCGGCGGGTCCTCCCTGCTGCCGGCGGTCATAACTTTTGCCCAAAACCCCAAGAGGATACTGAACCCCCGGTCCTACGGCGGTGATATTATGAGCCCGGGGCAGAAACTCCGCGCTTTTGAGGAACGGGGAATAGCGCTGACCGTACTCATTGACTTTTCCGAAAATTTCAGTAAACTGACGGGGAGGGAGTTTATCGGGTTGCTGAAAAAAAGCTGCCGGCTCGAGCTTCTCGTGCTTGGCGAAAATTTCCGCTGCGGACACCGGCTTGATACGGGCGCGCGGGAGATAAGGGCCATGGCGGCATCCTGGGGCCTCGGGACGGAGCTGCTTGAGCCGGTCATGGACGGTGGACTGCCGGTCAGCTCAAGCAGGATACGGGAAGCCGTTTCCGCCGGGAACATGGAACTTGCCGCCTCCCTCCTCGGCAGAAACATGGAAACCGATCTGTCCGGCGTTCCGTTTCTTGACCGGGGGGAAAGCCGCGTCTATGACGCCGCGGCGGCTTTCAGGCTTGTTCCCCGCGACGGGCTGTATAAGGCGCGCCTGTACGGCGCGGATTCCGTCCGGGGCGCGGAGACCCGCGTTTCCGTCATTAACGGAAAAATAGCGGTTCCGGAAATGGAGCGGGGCGGAGAAAAGGGGTTCGAACCGGAAAAGATTGAATTCCTGGAACAGGTTCATTCCGGAACCCCGTGTTTTGGAACAACACAGAGTACCCAATAGGAGATAATATATGGCTTTAAACAAGGAAGAGACAGGCTCCATCGTTGCCAAATTCGGAAAAAACGAAAAGGATACGGGAGCTTCAACTGTGCAGATAGCCCTGCTGACCGAAAGGATCAACCAGCTT
>JAISND010000247.1 GCA_031276615.1 Treponema sp.
CGCCCTTGCGCCGCCGCCGCCTGCCGGGGCGGAGGCCTCCGCCGCGCCGCCCGCGGTCACCGTATCCCCGGCGCCGGTCAATGTCAAAATAGGCTGGGATTAAAACCGCGCCCGGCGCCTTCGCCGGCAGTTGATCATCCTCCGCGAAATTTATATTATCATCTCCATGATCGTAGTATTATCCGGGGATATTTCTTCCCATGACAAAGAGATGGTGTGCATCTATCTGAGGGACCGCGGTTTCAGCATCCGCGAGCAGAATTTCGGGGAAGACGCGATCATCGGCGCTTCGGGAAAAGGCGTGGTCGATATCCGCGAACTGGGGCTGCTCCCCGGGGTTGAGCGGGTAGCGGCCACATCAAAGCCCTACGAGCTTGCCTCCAGGGAAACCAAATCGGAGGATACGATTGTAACGGTGGGGCCGGTCAAAATCGGCGGTTCCCGCATTTCGGTCATCGCCGGCCCCTGCGCGGTGGAAAGCAAAGAACAGATAATGGAAACCGCCGCCAGGGTGCGCGAATCCGGGGCGGTGATGCTCCGGGGCGGCGCCTACAAGCCGCGGACCAGTCCCTACGCTTTCCAGGGGCTCGGCATGCAGGGCCTTGAATACATGAAGGCCGCGGGGGAAGCAAACAACATGCCCATCGTTACCGAGGTGGTATCCCCGGAACTTGCGGTTCAGATGCGGGATTTGACCGACATGTTCCAGATCGGCGCCCGGAACATGCAGAATTTCGAGCTTTTAAAAAAAGTCGGCTCCCTGGGGAAACCCGTTCTTCTCAAAAGGGGTCCCTCGGCAACCATGGAGGAATGGCTCCTTTCCGCGGAGTACCTTCTGGCCTCGGGTACCCATGACGTGGTACTCTGCGAGCGGGGCATCCGCACCTTTGAAACCTATACCCGCAACACCCTGGATATTTCCGCGATTCCCGTGGTAAAGGGCCTTTCCCACCTTCCGGTGCTTGTAGATCCGAGTCACGCGGTCGGCATCCGCGCCAAGGTAAGCCCCGCCGCCCTCGCCGCCATTGCAGCCGGCGCCGACGGCCTTACCGTCGAGGTGCACCCCAGGCCCGACGACGCCCTCTCCGACGGCCCCCAGTCCCTGTACCCCGAACAGTTTGAAAAACTCATGCGCGACATAGAAGCCCTGGCGCCGGTGGTGGGAAAAGAGCTTCTGCGCATACCCCGGCCTTCAGGCGCCGGCAAGGGCGGCGCCCTGCCGCGCGCTGCGGGTTCCGGCTCATCCGCGCCGGAGGCCGGGGGGGATTTACCCGTGGCCTATTGCGGCGAAAGCGGCGCCTACGCGGAGCAGGCCCTGAACCGTGTCTTCGGCGAGGACGCGCCCCGTCTGCAGACCGATTCTTTTAAGGGCATCTTTGACGCGGTGCTGGGGGGAAGCGCCTCCGCCGGGGTGGTCCCCGTGGAAAACAGCCTTACCGGCAGTGTTCACGAAAACTACGATCTCTTCCTGCGCTACCCGGATATCGCCCTTGTGGGAGAACTGAAGCTCCGCATAGTCCATTGCCTTATCGCCCACGAGCGGGCGGACATCGATTCCATCCGCATTGTCCGCAGCCACCCCCAAGGCTTTGCCCAGTGCAGGGAATTTCTGGACAAACATCCCGAATGGGCGCTGGAGCCATGTACCACCACCGCCACGGCGGTCGCCTCTATCGCGCGGGAGGGGGCAATCCGGGTAGCCGCCATCGCCGCCGAGGCCGCCGCGAAGGCCCACGGCCTCAAAGTCCTCCGGGAAGGAATCGAAACCAACCCGCTCAACTACACCCGTTTTGCCATAATTTCCCGCCGCGGCGGCGATACGGCGCCGGTTCCGCCGGGTCTTGGTTCCGGGCCGCCCAACAAGGCGAGCCTTGTGTTTTCCGTGCCCGATGAGCCGGGAAGCCTTTTTGCCTGCCTTAAAATAATGAGCGAGCGGGGGATAAACCTTTCCAAGCTGGAATCCCGTCCCATACAGGGCAAGCCCTGGGAATACCTTTTCTATGCCGACGTGAGCATACCCCTGACAGGGGAACTCTTTGACGGGGTAATGGACGAATTAAAGGGAAGCACCGTGGATTTTTACCACCTGGGAAGTTACCGGGCCATGCTTTGAGCGAAAGCGAAACCTCGTTTTTTAATTCAAAAAAAATAATTAGCCGATAGGGTGTAGTCTGTCCCAAAAAATCTCCTGAATAATGAGTCTGTCCCAATATAAAAACAGGAGATGTAAAAAAATGACTATTCGATTACGGGCCGTGCTGACGATTGTCGCAATCGCGCTGGCGATTATCGTTCTGGGTATAGGATCGGGTATTGTTTTTTCCAGGGCAAGCCTTGAAAAGACCCTGGAAGAAAACATGGGCGCAATGGCATATCTGGCCGACAATTTTATTTCCACCGAGCTTTTTCTGCTTAAAACAAAGGCGGCCAGAGCCGCGGGTATTCTGGAAAGGTTACCGGAAGCGGAATGGCCCCGGGCGCTGGACGAACAGTTGGACCTTGCCGACGAATTCCTCGCCTATACCGTTTTCAGCCGCGGGGAAATTGCGCTTTCCTCCGGCGACAGTCCCGCGCCCCGGGACTTCGCGCGTACCGATTACTTCAGGCGCGCCCTCGGGGGGGAAATGGTTTTCTCAACCACCCTGCCCGGCGCGGAAGGAAACCTTGCCATTTATGTTTCCGTACCCCTGCGCGGGGGAGTCCTCACCGCCACGCTGCCGGGGATGTTCTTCAGCCGTCTTGTGGAAAGGTTTAAAATCTGGGATACGGGCCATATCTTTATCGTGGATCAGGAGGGATACGTCATCGCGAATGTCCGCCCGGCCTGGGTGCTTGAACGCCGGAATTTTATTTATTACGCGGAAGAGGACAGCCGCTACCGGACAATAGCCGGCCTTGTCCGCAGGGCAACCCTGGGGGAAAGCGGCATCGGAAAATTTTCCATTGACAGCGTGGAACGGCTCTGCGTGTACCGTCCCGTTACCGGTTCGATTAACGGCTGGTCCCTTGGTATTATCGCGCCCCTGGAAGAAACCCCGATAAACGATATCGTCCGTATATTGTTTGTCGTGGCTATGGTGTGCATGGTTTTAAGCCTTGCCGCGGCGCTGTTTGCCTCCAGGGCCATTGAAATGCCCTACCGGCAGATTGAGGAACTCAAGGAATCCGCCGAGAGCGCGTCGAACGCAAAGAGCAGTTTCCTCGCCAACATGAGCCACGAGATGCGCACCCCCCTCAACGCCATCATCGGCCTGACCGAACTCAGCCTTGGCGTTGACAACGTGAACGGCGAAGTCCACGAGAATCTTGAAAAGGTGTATAACTCCGGAGTTACCCT
>JAISND010000052.1 GCA_031276615.1 Treponema sp.
TCAATTATCTCCGCGCCGGAGGGAACCGGCGCGCGGAGGGCCACATGGGTGCGATCCCGGGAACTGGAAAGGATGATTCGCCGGGTGTAGGTTTTACCCGGCGCAAGCCGCCCGGCCGCCACCCGGCCGCCGGAATCAAAGGTTTCGACAAACACGCCGAGGCCCTCGTCGCGCGCGCCGGCCAGTTCCGCGGGGATTCCGTAGCGGAGGCTCGCCGTGTAGTAAAGCCGCGCCGGGCCGTCCCGTTCAATGCGCAGCGGAAGCAGCGTGTCACGACCGAGATCCCTGAGCGGCGCTTCCGCGAAGGCCCCTGAGAACGAAACCGGCGTACCGCCCCGGGAATCGAACTGCGCGCTGAAGAGCGGCGCGCCGCCAAGACTGGCCCGCGCGGCAAGAGGAGCGCCGGCCGCGCCCTGACCCGGGGCGGCGGCTTTCCATTCCGCCGCCTCCATGTCGCTTATTCTGCCAAAGGCAAGAACCGCCCAGAAGGAAGAGGCCGTGTTTGTCCACACGCCGCGGCGCTGCCGTTCAATCAGGGCCGTGGCGAGCCGGGTGGTCATGTCGTCACCGGGGTTAAGGGCGCCGTAAACCATCAGCGCAAGGGCGTAACGATCCGCGTCGTAACCCCAGTAATTGCCGCGCCGCTCGTATGTGTCGGCAAGGTCAAGGCCGCGCGTTCCGGGCCGGATAAAGCGCCGCACCCGGTCACGGGCAGACGCCGCGAGATCCCGCTGCCCCAATTCCAGGGCCGCAAGCCCCGCGAAACTCCATCCCGATATGCCAAGCTCATCCCCGCGTTTGAGGAACTCGCTTATCTCCGTACCAATCCGCTCGCCGTACATGGCGCGGACCCACAGGGAATACCCTTTGAGGAAGGGATCGGCGGAGAAGGCCCGCCCGGCATTCCCGGCGCTGACTATGTACGAAAGCATGCGCCGGGTGTTCAGCTCCGGGGGAATCCGCATGCCCTTCTGTCCCGCCAGCGCGGCGATATGCGCAACCCTGAGGCTGACGAATACATCTCCCGAACCGCCGCCGGGCCAGTAGGGGAAGGAGCCGTCACTTAACTGGTACCCGGCAAGCTGGGAAAGTTCATCCTCGACAAGCCGCTTCGGATTCTTGACCGGACTTTCAAGGCTAAATGCTTCAAGATGATCGCCGAAGGCAACAAGCGGAAGAAGCCGGGCCGTGCGCTGTTCAAGGCAGCCGTAGGGGTAATCAAGCAGGTAACGCACCGCTTCCCTGAGCGCGGCAAGGCGGGAAACCGCAAGAGTCACCGTGACATTTCCGGTTCCTTCGGGTACCAGCGAAGGAAGAACCATGCCCTCTTCGATAAAGGCGTCATCCCCTCCCAGGCTGCCGATGGCGCTTACCGTTTCGGTGACGACGGGCCGGTCAACCGTAAGGGTTTTGATAATGCGCTCATTGACGCCGGGGGAACGAAGGGTGAAGGTCAGGCGGGACTCCCCCGCGCCTACCGCGGCTACCGTGAAACGCACTTCCCCGGAATCTCCCGGCCTAATCCGTACCGATTTGGAATCGGCGCCGTCAACTTCAAGAACCGAATCCCAGGGACCCGGCGCGCCGGCGGTTTCCGTCTCAAGGGACACCTGGGCTTCCACCGTTTCATTTTCCAGATTGGTAAGGATGAGGGAGACCGTACCCGTGTCCCGCCAGCGGAGTTTCCGCGGCAGGGCGGCGAGCGCGGTAAGCGGCGCGCTGACCCGCAGGTCATGCTCCTTTATGCCGAAATCGTGGAGGCCCGCGGCAAGGGCGGTACAGCGGTAGGTGGTAAGCGAATCCGGAAGGCCAAACTTCACCGTAACCGTTCCATCCGCGCCGGTAACCAGGCAAGGCTCGAACACCGCGGTCGGCCTGAAGTCCCTGCGCTCTTCGATTTTCGACTCGTCCCCGCTGTCGCCGCCCTGCAAATCGGAAAGGGCATAGGTGACGGGATCGATGAGCAGCGAGCGGCTGTCCGCGCCGCGCACTCCCAGGGGAAAATTCGCCGGATCGTAGAAGAAGGCTATCGGATCGGGTACATGGTAATCAATAAGATCCACCACGCCCCTGTCAACCGCCATAAAACTCACCTCGGTTCCCGGGGCCGGCTTTCCGTTAAGCGAAACCCTGATCTTTACCTCGGCCTGCCCGGCCGGACGGTACGCGGCTTTTGACGGTTCAATTTCTACCTGATAATGGCGGCTCCCGTTTTCAACGTAGACAGGGGTAATGCCGAAGATTCCCCTGGGCTTGTCCAGATCAGGCTCGTAGTAGGTATTTTCCGGCGGGCCGGAGCGTACCGTGTACGAAGAGACGGATACGTACACGACGGGCACCCAGGATTCCTCGACGGGAACATCAATGGCAAGGGCGGAACCCTCAAGTTCGATTATGCGCCGGGAAAGAATGCCCTCCCGCTCAAGGGTTAGGAGGTACTTTCCCTTCTCAAGGGGGGAGCGGACAAGGATTTTCGCCGTTTCTCCTGGCGCATAACGCTGTTTGTCCGGAACCAGGCTGATGGCGTCAACATCGCCGGAACCCCAGCGTACCCAGCCCGCGCCGCTTGTAAAAAAACCGAAACTGGTGACCGCCGGGCGGCCCTGCTGATCCCTGCCCCGCAGCCGCACTTCCCACTGGCCGCTCCTGCCGGGGGTAAAACCAAAAACGCCGGAAATAAAATCTGTCCCGCTTCCGCCCTCCTCCAAAGCGCCCCGGCCGGCCTCGATTTTAAAGGTCTTCTCTTCCACGGTTTCCTCGACCCGTTCCCAGACCAGGTTGATTCTGCCGCCCACGCCGGCCTGGCGCGCCTGTTTCCATTCGTAGCGTACAAGCTGAAGGCTCAGCTCACCGCCGTCCGCGCCGGGCAGCCACGGGCCGCCGTCCGGGGAAACCAAAACCCAGCTCAGGGCGGCGGGTCTGCCGGCCGGGAGGAAACAAGCCGAAGGAGAAGAAGCCGCGAAGGGCGCCCGGCTTCCGGCGGCCGGGCCGGAGCCTGCTTCCGCGGCGCTCCGCGGCGTCCCCGAATCAAGACGGGCCGCGATATAAAACGAAGCCGGATGGACAAGCGCGGCCGCGCGGCCCGCAATCTCCTGACGGGAGGCGTCCTGCACCGAAGCCTCAACCCGGTAACGGTAGGCCGCGCCCGCAATGCCGCCGGCGCCGGTCTCCTGGCTGATCCCGGCCCTGCCGTCAGGCCCCAAAACGCCCTCGCCGCTGGCCACATGGTAGCGGCCATCGTCAAGTTCCGGGCCGAAGCGCCAGTAACGCCAGGTATCGCCGGGCATAAAGCCGGCGGGCTCCCGCGTCCAGTACCAGGTATAGGGCGCGCCCGAAAGACCGCCGCCGGCAAGCCAGGACGCGGAGAGGAGGGCGTTGAGTTTTTCACCCTGATAGAAGGTTACATCGGGAAATTTGAGGGAGGTTTCAAAACGGAGGCGTTCAAAATTCGCCACGGTAAAGACGATCCGGGCCTGGTCGTTCTGCCGGGCGGCCGAACCGCTGCGGCGGTAGCTGATCCTGTAGCGGCCGGGATCAAGTTTTTCCGGCAGGGTAAAGGAGCCGTAAAAGCCGCCGGTCTTTGTGGTATCACCCTTAAGGCCGGCAAGTACCGGCGCCTCGTATGCGTCGGCGCTTACCTCAATGTCATAGGGCCCCTCGCAGGCCTCGTATACCCCACGGTTGAGATTCCGGTCTATGCCCCGGAAGCTGAGGGTCTCGCCCGGCCGGTACAGCCCGCGGTCGGTAAAAAGAAAAATTACCGGCCGCCGCCGTTCAACGGTGAAGGGGCTGGCCGCCGCCTCGATATTGAAACGCCAGAGGTTGTGGCTGTCGTTCGGAATGAACTCGGCGCAGTCACCGTTGCCCGGCAGCCCGAAGGCCGTGGCCTGCGCACCCGCCGCGCCGCGGCCGGCCCGATCCTCGCTCACCCGGACGCGGAAACCGGAACCGGTTGAATTGCCGCCGCCCATGTTTGTTTCCGGCTGGGTAAAGCGTGAGGTGAAATCACCATCGGGAAATTCAAAAACGGCAAGCCCCTGCCCGTCGGCCCTGCCCTCGACTACGGTTTCTTCGCCTTCAAGAAGTTCCACCCGCGCGCCGGCGGCGGGGCTTCCGTCCGAGATATGGGTTGCCCAGACCAGAACCATATTGTAGGCATAACGGACCGTAATGCCGATATCGGTAACCTGCACCGTAAGCCAGGCCTCGCCGGAATCGATTTTTCCGCTTTGCCATCCTGACTTTGTCCGGTAGACCCAGTGCAGGGACGCGGTTCCCCTGCCGGCCGCGTTGAGGAAGGGTGAAAGGTCCTCCATAAAGTAGCGTTTGGAATTCGCGGGAATCAGCGACGGATCTATCGCTTCAGGGGCGCCCGGAAAGCGCGCGTAGGGACCCCGGACGGCGCCCAGCGCGCGGCGCAGCGAAACCGGGTTTTGGGTCTCCCAGATTATTCTGGGCGGGAATCCCGCTTCCAGCATGCGGGAACCCTGGTTGAGGATGTACACGTAACTGTTGGCCTCGCCCACCTGCGCCGTATCCTGAACATCCCCGCCCAGGGGCCTGCCGTAGAGGTCTTTAAGGTTCCCCGAAATCCGCACGGTATAATTCTTCCGGTACTCAAGGGGCATGCGGTTGATGACCACGGTATTTCCGTACACATGGATATTTTCTTTCTTAAGCGCGGGCAGCCCGTCTATCGAAAAATATTTTTCCGCTCCCTCGGGTTCAACATCCTGGCTGAAATGCAGCGAAACGGGTATCGAGTCGCCCTCTTCGGTACGGGGCGATGAATGGGTACGGACCGAAATGTCCTCATAGCGGAAGGGCCGCAGGGTATGATAGTTCCAGGAACGGGCTTCCCTTGTACCCAGCCAGTCCGCTTCGGAACGGGCGCCTTCCTTCAATACCATCGTTACCTCGGTATCAAGGGGGAGTTCCCCGTCGATGCCGAGAAGCACAGCCTGTTCCGGCCTGTAGCGTTCCCCGTCAATTTTTTCAGGGCGCGAAAGGGTGAAGGGGAAAGTCTGCCCCGCGGCGCGGACTTCAATCCACCTGGCAATCTCCGCAAGGTTCACCGGACAGGAAAAGATCATCCCGATATGCTTCGCGTCCGCGGGATTGACGTTTTGCCGGTTTATCCAGTAATCGCCCCGGCCAAGGTTCCAGCTCAGTACCGAAAGGCGCTCGGTTTCAAAGCTGAAGGATTTTTCCCCCTGGAGAGTCTTGCCGCCCAGGGATCTGATTTCTCCGGAAACGGTTATCGTATAACGCTGCTGGGGCAGGCTTTCGGCGTCGGATTCAAAGGAGAGAAGCTTTGTTCCGTACCAGCGGTATACCCCGGCAAGGGGCGGTTCTATGGTAAAAAGCCCGGC
>JAISND010000069.1 GCA_031276615.1 Treponema sp.
TCCTTTATCCCGCTTAGGCACTCCTCCATCCACGCTATGTCTCCTTCCGTGACCTCCACTCCTTTACCCCTCCCAAGGTACCTCCTTTATATCACAAATTTTTAAATGACGTTGCCCTGTTCAACCGGAAGGATATATTCCATTCTTGCCCCTTTATGTATTAAACTAAAATCACCGAAAGGAAAGAAACAGTGAACGTACCCGGAAAATACTGGGTTTTGGGGATGTATTGCCTGATTTCGCTTCCCCTCTTTTCCCAGAGCCGCTATCTGGAACTCAACCTCAACAACCAGGCGATTCAGAGCAGGGTGAGGGCCGCGCGGCCGCGCCCCATACTGGAAGTGTTCAGGGTGATAGAGAAGGCCGCCGGTGACAGGCGTATCAGGGGCATGGTTCTTAATATTTCCGCCTTTTCCGCCAACCGGGAATTCGTCTGGGAACTGCGGAGCGCCCTTGAAAACTTCAAATCAAAGGGAAAGAAGATCTGCGCCTTTATCAGCGGCGCGGATCTTGATCTCTACTGCCTGGCTTCCGTGGCGGACAGGATCGTGATGGACGAACAGGGAGCCCTCTCCTTGACGGGATACGCCTGGGGCCGCGGCTATGTTCAGCACAGCCTTGAAAAGCTGGGCATCGGCGTGCGGGAACTGCGTTACCTGGACTTCAAGTCGGCGGCGGAGACCTATACCCGCGATTCAATGTCCGGGGCCGACAGGAAGCAGTACGGCGAATGGCTTGATGATGTGTTCATGGTGACCAGGGATACCCTGATGAAAGCCCGTTCCTGGACAGAGGATCAATTCAACACAATCCTGGACAGGGAATTTCTTTATTCATCAAAGAGCGCCCTTGAGCGGGGCCTGGTTGACCGCCGCGGCCGCGGGGAAGCGGTAAGGGAGACCCTCAGGGAGCTTGAGGGCGGGGAAGTGAAAAACTTTGCCCTTTACGGGGATCGTTCCTCAAGTTTAATGGAAAGCAGCGCCCTTTACAGCCCGCGCCTGAAGGGCGGTCTTTTCAGCAGGCCTCCGGTGATAGCGGTGGTCTATGCCACGGGACAGACCGATATGGAGCGCGGTATGGCCGCCCGCAGCCTTTCGCGCACCATCCGGGAAGTGTCGGAGCGGAAGAGGGTCAGGGCAATGGTGGTGCGGATCAATTCGCCCGGCGGCAGCGCCGAGGCGGCGGATTACATCGCCGAAGCCATAAAGCACGCGAAGGAGCGGATTCCCGTGGTGGTTTCCATGGGGCAGGTCGCGGCGTCGGGCGGCTACTGGGCGGCCATGTACGCCAGCCACATCACCGCTTCGCCCTATACGCTTACCGGATCCATCGGCGTTATCGGAAGCTGGTTTTTTGACAGGGGCCTGAACGACAGGCTGGGTTTTACCGTGGACAGTTTGCAGCGCGGCGCCCACGCCGACCTGATGACCGGCATGATTCTGCCCCGGCGGGACTTTTCGCCCGAAGAGGAAGAACGTTACCGCGCCCACATACTGGATCTTTACGCCGGGTTTGTTGCCGGGGTTGCCGCGGGCCGCGGCATGGAAATTGAAAAGGTGGAAGCCGTTGCCCAGGGCAGGGTGTATTCGGGGCTGGGCGCCCTTGACGCCGGCCTTGTCGACAGTATCGGCGGCCTTGCGGACGCAATCCGGACTGCCCGGAGCCTCGCGGATATACCGGAGGGCAGGCGGGTTGCCTACAGCGAGTATCCCCGGCCCAGGTTTATCGACAAGGCGCTCGCGTTTTTGAGTCCGGCGGGAATCCCGGACGCCGCGGTACGGGACGCCGCGTCCGGGTACGGCGCCGCCACGACCGCGGGATATGGCCCGGCAGCCTTTCTTGCCGGGCTTTTCCTGCCGGAGCCGCTTCTTGCCGACCTGCGTTACCGCCTGTCGCGGAACGGCCAGGTTATGCCGATTCTGCCGCTGGAAAGCGGGTGGATGACCCGGTAAACAGGGGAAATTATGTCCGATGTGCCGGATACGGTGGTTTCCGAAGGTTTTTCAGCGTATCTTTGGGGCTTCAGCGCCATTGACGCCTACCTTGGCAGGAATGTCCCGGCCGATATCCATGTTCTGACCGACGCCGATGTTTCCGAACTGGCGCGTTTTTTTGAAGAACTGCGTTTCCCCGGCGTGGACCTTGCGGACGCCGCCGTGGACAGGGGAGAACGGACCTGGTACTTCCGCTGCGCGGGGCATCCCCCTTTCCCCGCCGCGCCGGGACGCCGGCCTTCCTTCGCCGTTCTTGACTGGTATCAGGATTGGGAAAGCGGCCGCTTTTATGACCCCGGGGGCGTCTATCCCCTCCTGCGGCGCATGCGGGGCGGCCCCCTGCGGAACGCCGGCGGGGACGGGGCGGCGTCCCCGCGATACGCGGACGCGCGGACTTTCTGGTGGCAGGACATCAGGGCCGGCGCGGAGCGCTGCCGGGCGCTTATGGACGCGGCGCTGTTTCTGGCGCGCTATCCGGCCGGAAAGGCGGACGCCGGCCGGCAAAACGGAAACGGCTGTCAGGAAGAAACCGGGGCCGGCCGGATTCCTCAAATCCGGGAGATGGCGGCCCTGTTCCGGCGGCTTCCCGGCGGCCCGGCGCCCCTTTTGGAGGAGCAGCGTATTCTTCTCGCGGGGCTTCTGGTTTCTCCCCGTCCCGATCTGGGCCTGGAGCTTCTCAAGAGCGGCGGCTTCCTGGAAGAATTCTGGCCGGAGCTGGCCCTTCTGGATGATGTAGACCATTCAAAGGAATTCCATCCCGAGGGGAATGTCTGGAGACATACCCTGGAAACCTTCCGTTACCGCAAAACGGCGGGCGGCGGCCATGATCTGCGGCTTTCTTTGGGACTCCTGCTCCATGACTCAGGCAAGCCGCTGGCCGAGTCCGTGAGCAGCCGCCGCTTTGACGGGCACGCCGAGTTGGGCGAGCGGCAGGCGAGGCGTTTTCTGGAACGCCTGGGCTTTAACGCGGGGCTTACCGGAGACGTTTGTTACCTGGTGAGAAACCACATGCTTCCGGCCGCTCTGCCCCGGCTGCCCCTGATCCGTACCGGCGACATAATGGCCTCGCCCCTGTTTCCTGTTCTGCTCGAACTGTACCGCTGTGATGAATCCTCTTCATTCAAAGGCCTGGACGGTTACTATGAAAGCAGCGCCGTATACCAGTCGTATCTTAGATACCGTCGGAATCCGTATCGTTCCGACGACGGGAAAAAACTGGGCCGGGCGCAAATCGTCCGGGGTTAAAACGGCTCCGTGCGGGCGCCGTGCGGGAGCTGCCGGACGCGGCAGCCGTGCCCAAAACGGGACAGATCCACCCAACCGCGGACGCCGGATTTTCCGGCGGCGCGCCTTGATACCCTTACCCCTTCGGCGCGCAGAAGTTTTGCCTGCGCGTCCCCGCCCCGGCAGCTGTCCAGGGCAATGAAGCCGTCCGCCCTGATAACCCGGTGCCAGGGGAGGCTGTACTTCTCCGACATCGAATGAAGTACCCTGACCACCTGACGGGCGCCGTTGGGGAGTCCCGCGGCGAGGGCGACATCGCGGTAGCAGGAGACCCTGCCCCGTGGAATGGAAAGAATGGCCTTTACGATCCCTTCGGTTGTTTTGTTCATCCTGTCAGGATGATAAAGCATAACTTGCCAGAAAATAAAGACTCCTCTATGATGTATCCATTAGTCGGCAAACCCCCGCGGTTTGTAATTTTTTATTTTCGGTAAAAAGCGAGGCTGTTCCAGAACTTCAGTTTTCGGAACAAGTTCAAGCTAAGGAGGCTTGTTATGGAAGAGGTTTTGAAATTTTTGCAGGAGAACAAGGTTTTTTATCTTGCGACCCTTGACGGGAATCAGCCCCGGGTGCGGCCTATGGGTTTCGTGATGATCTACGAAGGCAGGCTCTGCTTCTGTACAAACAACAAAAAGGAAATGTTCAAACAGATGAAGGCCTGCCCCAGGATTGAGATCTGCGCCTGCGCTCCCGACGGGAGATACCTCAGGGTAAGCGGAAGTACAGCCTTCAATCCCGCTAGGGCGGCCAAGGAAAAGGCCCTGGAAATCAATCCCCACCTTAAAACCATGTACAGCGCTGACGACGGCATCTTCGAGATTTTCCATTTTGAGGAAGCGACAGCCGTTTTCGCCGACATGCAGGGCAACAGGCGGGAAGTCCGCATATAAGGCGCGGCGGGAGGTAAACATGAAACGCGGTTTGTTGTACGGTCTTTTGCTGGGCGCCGTTGCCGGTTCCGGTTTTGCGGCCGACGGCAATATTTTTCTGTATAAACTGGGTGACCTTGAGGTGTATACCCTGGTGGAAAACCGGGGGCCTGGCCGGCCGAATGTCCTGATTGGCGCTGACAGGGCAGCGCTGGACAAATACGCCAGGGGCGGAAACTACCAGTCCGAAACCAATACATTCCTTATCAGGGGGCCGAATCAGATCGTGCTGGTGGACACCGGTTTTGGTACTACCCTTTTTGAAAGCCTCAAAACCTTGGGAGTCAGCCCCGACAGGATCGACGCGGTACTTATCACCCACCTGCACGGCGATCATTTCGGCGGCCTCCAGAAAAACGGCAGGCCCCTCTTCCCCAGGGCGAAGGTCTACCTTGCGCAGCAGGAAAGGGAGTATTGGACCAAAACCAGCGTGAACCAGGGCGCGGTGGATGCCCTTGCCCCCTACGGCTCAAAGGTTGAAACGTTCCTCCCCGGCGAACTCGGCTCGAAGATACAGGAATTGCTTCCGGGCATTACCCCCATCGCCGCCTTCGGCCACACGCCGGGGCACACCCTCTTTATGGTGGAGTCCTCCGGCCGGAAGCTGCTTGTCTGGGGAGACCTGATGCACGCGGAGCTAATTCAGTTTCCGCTGCCCGATGTTTCCGTTACCTACGATACCGATCCCGCTGCGGCCGCGGCCGTCCGCAGGCGCGTGCTTGAGTACGCGGCGGCGGACAAAATTCCCGTCGCGGGAATGCACCTGGTGTATCCCGCCATCGGCAGCGTGAGCGGGGACGGCAACGGGTACAGGCTGACCCAGGCGGAATGAGCGCAGGATGAATTTATGTCCTGATGCGGGTATCATGGTTCCACCAGAACTGTCCGGAAGCCCCGGTTTTTGGACAGTTTTCGCAAAGCTGACGATTTTTGTTGAATTTGTCTTTTAAAAGAAGGATATTTATATAAGAAATGAAATGTCTGCGGCCAGGAAGGAGTGTTTAATGAGCGATCGGCCTGACGATCCCCCAAAGGATAAAAAAAAACAGAAAGGCGGGGGCCCCCAGTTACCCTTCGGCGGTCCCCGGCTGCCGGACATGAAGCCCTTCGGCGGATGGAAATTTTCCATCATCTATATAATTGTCCTTGTTATCGGGATGAGCCTTTTCAACTATGTGTTTCTCAACCGGATGAATCCCGCTATTGATTTTTCCGAGTTCAAGGCGCGTATTGCCAGCGGCGAAATAAAACGGGTGGAGCTGACCGATTCCTACTTTACCGGCTATACCACTACCACGCCGCGCCGGGAATCCCACGCGCCCTTTCGCAGCCCCTATCTTCCCGCGCCGGAACCGGTGTACCGCACTGTTCCCATCAACGATCCCGAAATCATCAAGTTGATGGACGAAAAAAACGTCGCCTACTTCGCGGTTTCCCGTGAAGGCAGCACGATCCTCAACATCATTTTTTCCTGGGTACTGCCCATCGCCTTTTTCTTCTTCATCTGGCGTTTCCTCATGAAGCGGCTGGGCAATATGGGCGGAAATGTCCTTTCGGTCGGCCAGAACCGGGCGGTAATTGTTGCCGAAGGCGATATTGTTACCCGTTTCAACGATGTGGCCGGCGTGGACGAAGCGAAGGAAGAGCTTGTTGAAGTTGTGGATTTCCTCAAGAACCCCCAGAAGTACACCGACATCGGCGGCAAGATACCCAAGGGCGTGCTGCTGGTAGGCCCCCCCGGCACGGGCAAGACCCTGCTTGCCAGAGCCGTCGCCGGCGAGGCCGGCGTTTCCTTTTTTCGCATGAGCGGCGCCGATTTCGTAGAGATGTTTGTCGGCGTGGGCGCGGCCAGGGTACGGGATCTTTTCAAACAGGCCAGGGACAAGGCGCCCTGTATCATCTTCATTGACGAACTGGACGCCATCGGCAAGAGCAGGATCAACAACGTTGCCGGCGGCAACGATGAACGGGAGCAGACCCTCAACCAGCTCCTGGTCGAAATGGACGGCTTTGACGGCACATCGGGCCTTATCATCCTTGCGGCCACCAACCGCCCCGACGTGCTTGATCCCGCCCTGCTCCGTCCCGGCCGCTTTGACCGGCAGGTACTTGTTGACCGGCCTGATCTCAGGGGGCGCGAGGAGATTCTGAGAATTCATTCCAGGGGAGTAAAGCTGTCGCCCCAGGTGGACCTTGCGGTTGTCGCCAGGATAACCTCGGGCTTTTCAGGCGCGGATTTGGCCAACATCGTGAATGAAGCCGCCCTTCTTGCGGTCAGGGCGGGCAGAAAAATGGTGGAACAGCGGGATTTTGACGAGGCCATTGAAAAGACCGTCGCCGGTTTGCAGAAGAAAACAAGGGTGCTTAAACCGGAGGAACGAAGGCTTACCGCATACCATGAAACAGGGCACGCCCTGGTGGCGGCCTTTACCCCCAACGCCGATCCTGTCCAGAAAATTTCGATAATTCCCCGGGG
>JAISND010000082.1 GCA_031276615.1 Treponema sp.
GCCGCGGGAGGCTGGTAATGGGGCAGGCGCAAGGGGACCGGCGGCGCGAAAATTTACGGAAGGAGGATTAGTGAGCGCAAAAAGGTGTCAGGCGCCATAGGCTGACGCCACAGGTGATCTCAAAACAAAAGGCTGTATCGCAGGGCGCAAGGGCCTGGCTTCCCCGGTGTCCCGTCCGAGACAGAATTTATCATGACGTGTTTTGCTAATTCCTTGCGTTGCAAGGAGTTAGCGCACTTAATTGTATTGCTATTTGTCTTGGACAGGACACTAGTTCTTGACAGACAAAAACTTGTAGCCTACGGATATCCTGACATTGGGACTCCCGGTCAAACCCACAAGTTCGGGGTCAGAGCTCTCAAACTGGTATTTCGTCATTTCAAGGGCGCCCGTTTCATATTCGGTCATCAGCCTGAAGCCGAATAGTACCTCGCACCGCAGAAAAAGCGGCTCCACAATGTAGTAGTCAATCCCGACGCCGATGTCGATCCAGACGGAATTCCAGGCCGAGATCGGATAGGGATCGCCGTCCTTGTCCCTGTCGGATTCCAGCATACCCCATCTTCTGTCGTATGTCTTGTCCCCTTCGGGCTTCCGCCATTCAAGCAGGGCTACCTGGTATTCAATGCCCAGCAGGGGGAAAAGGGAAATTTTTTCGGTAATGGCAAACGGGTACTTGCCCAAAAGCGCAAAGCCGAGGAGCATTTCCGTTCCCTTGCCGGTTATATTGCTGACGCCGACCCAGCGGCCACCGCGGGGCCTGAAATCCATGGATTCTCCGTAAGAATACTGCCCGCCCTGTAACAAAACCGCAAATTCCGCGTAGGTCGCGTCAAAAAACAGGCCCCCGCCGTAATTAAAACGATCCATGCTCTGGAATGAATTCATGTCCCCGTTGTTACCCGCGCCCAGGCGGCCTTCGGATTCCATGGTATATCTGGTAAAGGTGTAACCCAAAAGCCCCCCCGCGCCCGCGCTCAGGGAAAAGTTTGCGGCATATAAGCCTGTTCCCAGCATACAAAAAACAACAAGAACCATAACTTTTTTTATCAAAATTTTCCTTCTCCTGAACTGTCTTTTAAATATTGAACAAATTTCCGTTTTTTGTCAATATAAACTTGAATAATACCGGAAAAAGGAGTATGGTTATCTCTATGGAAGTATTTTTAGAATCTTCGAAACTGCCGGTTTCTAAAAAACCTCATGATTTTGTCTGACAGGAGCAGCGGATGAAAAAAAAGTTTTCTGTTACGTGTTTTGGGAGCCTGATACTTGTGCCGGCCCTTCTGGTTCTTGCCTGTGAGCAGCCCATTCCCGAGGTGGAGGGGCTTACGGAGCAGATCGAGGTAAGGGACATTCCGGAAAAGATAGACGGCCGGACGCCGTATAAAATCTTTGTCCAGATTTCGAAGGGTACGGATATAGAAGCCGGCTATGTGGCAAAGGGGGAAGTGCTGATAGACGGCAGGGATAGGGTGGTTATGGATGTTTTTGATCCCTACGGCCAGTCCTGGGCCGGAGAGGGGCCTTACAATATAGCCGTGGTAATAAGCCCCCAAACCGTTGCCGCCAGGGCCGACATTGCGGTCCATGCGGCCATGCCCAAGTTATCCTCCCGAATTCAGAGTCTTACCTGGACCAGAGGTATGATGGATCTCGGGGAACTAGGCATGAAGAAGCAGCTCCAGGACCTTTTTGAAGGCATAGTCTGCGCCCTTAAGGAAAGGGATGTCACACATCCGGCACGGTGGGAGAGCGACGACGAGAAAGAGGTGATCCTTTTACTTTCAGACGACAACTCGTTTTCCTTTAATTTATCGGAGAAATTCGGATTAGACATCCTGTTTCTGGTTACCGGCAGCCTGGAGAGTACCGGAACGGCTGATACCTATAAACTGAAAGATCTCTGGACGGATTATACCAGCAAGGAAACCGAGGTGACCGGCATGATTGACCGGGAAGTAAAACTTGAGTATAACGCGGACAAAACTGAATTTGTTCTTTCATCGTCGGATACGGCGCAAAATTATTTCGGCGCTACATACAGGAAGAAATAGTGCCTGTCTATAATATAGACAGACTTCCCTAAAAAACAGAGGGGAGGGTTTCAGGCGCCGTACCCGCGGCCCGGACAAGCACGATCTTGTAAGGTTGTTACAAATTTGATAGACTTGCATTATCTAAGGAGAGAAAATGAAAAAGAAACTGTTGTGCGGTATTGTTGGGGCGCTTGCCGTCCTGTGCGTTCTGTTTTTCGCGGGCTGTCCCACGGAAGCGGAAGACGACGAGAAGAAGGGTACCACTTGGACGAGTGAAGGCGGGATTGTCTTTAAATGGTACGAGGATAATACATTTGAAACTCGTATTCCAAAATCAGTATCAAAACTGAATGCTGATGCTACTGTCACTGGAAAACTGAAACCGGTTAACGTGGATGCAGATACAGGTACAGGTACGTACGCGATGACAGACCTGTCTTCGGGAAATAGCACTATAAATGCGATGTTGCCCACCATGATGGAGGGTAAGGAATTAACGATTACGAAGAACGAGAGCGAAGGCACTCTTAAAATTGAATCGACAATCGCCCCCCCTGCGGGGACTTTCTTAAACGGTAATTACACGAAAAAATAGACCACGTCAATTTTAACGGAAACACGAAACCGAAGGCCCCGGCCTTCGGTTTCGTGTTTGGAGGCATTATGGCAAGGCGCGGGGCATTTTTGGCGCTGCCGGCGCTTCTGGTACTGCTGTCCTGCCCTCACGAGGCTACGGACGGGGGGCCGGGGGATGTGGAACTCGCAGGGGACCTTATGGGCATGGTACACGCCGGCAGCCGGGCCGAAGTTGCGCGGGAGTACGCCCTGCTTGACGAAATGGGCGTTGAATGGATGCTTAAGGATTTCAGTTGGAGCAGCATACAGCCCAAGCCGGACGAATGGAATCTTGACGCCTACAAAACCTACGCGGATAACGCCCGGGCAAAGGGGAAAAAGATCCTTGCCATTCTTGACTACGATACGTCCTGGGTTCACGGTTTAAAACCCGCGCGGGACGGCCCCTATATAGCGGAGGATGAAATCCCGGCCTTCTGCGAATACGTAAAGCGTACCGTTGAACATTACAAAGACAGGGTGGACGCTTGGTGCATCTGGAACGAGCCGAATTTGAATCCCCGGTTCTGGACGGGTACAAAAGAGGAATTTTTTGCCCTGAGCAGGGCCGCCGCCGAAGCCATACGGGAAGTTGATCCCCAGGCGGTAATAGTCGGCGGGGCCTTTAACACCCTGGTAAACAAAGAATGGATACAGGGCATGTTTGTCTCAGGCGCGATGGAGAGGGTTGATTTTATCGCCTTCCACCCCTATTTTTTAGGCGCAAGGGGGGTTGAGGCGGTCTATAAGAGTTTCAGGGATTCCGTCGCGCCCTACGGTTTTGCCGGCAAAATCTGGGTTACCGAAGTAGGCTACCCCACCGTCAGGGACGCGGACATGGAAAACGGCAGCTACCCCAAGGGCAGATACGGAACCGAAGTCAACATAGAGGATATGCCCGAGACGGTGACAAAGACCATAACGCTCCTTGCCGCCGCGGGCGCCAAAAAGATATTCTGGTACCACCTCTTCGATCCGGCGACTCAGGATATAAATAATTCCGAGGACTGGTTTGGCCTTGTGGAAGATGATTTTACCCAAAAGAAAGGCGCCGCGGCCTACGCGCTCTGCGCCAGGTATCTGCCGGGCAAGACCTGGCGGCGCCAGGGCCTGCCCGGCGCGGAGTTCCCCGATTCCGTGGTGTCCTGGTATTTTGAGGGGGGCGATGGCGGCCGCTGCCTTATACTGTGGAACGAAAGCAACGGGGATGTCACCGCGGATCTTTCCATTTCGGGAACAGAGCGGCTGCTTCACAATGTGGCGGACGGCGGCAGCGTTTCATTCGAGAGCGGAAGTTTCACCCTTCATCCCAGGGACACCAGGCAGCAAACCCTGCTCTTTGTCACCTGGAAGGAAAGCGGCGGCTGAGATGGACAAACTTTTTGCGCGAGAGGCCGGCCCGCGCGGCCGCGGGGGCGTCTTTGCCTTTTTTGCCGCCTTGTCTGTGTGCGCCGTCCTCTCCGGCCTTTCCTGCGCGGGCCTGTCTGCCGGAGCCGCGCCGGCGGCGGAGGAGCCGGCAGGGGAGCAGGGGGCTGCCGAAAACGAATTTGCCCGGCAGTTCAGCCCGGAAGATTTTTCCGTTCCCGAAGGCATGGACTTTGTTCCGGCGCCCTTTCCCGGCGCCCTGGGCGCTTCCGGCGTCGGTCTTGTCAGCGGGGAATCCGGTGATTTGGGAAGCAGCCTCGGCGACGATGAGCGCGCCCGGCTTGCCCTGTCATTTGCGGAAGCTTATATGGAAGGCATCTTTCGGGGCCTTCCCCTTTACGGCGTACTCGGCGGGGATCGGGTACACGGCTGGCCCCGCTCTTCGCCCCTTGCCTGGGTGCAGAACTGGCGCGGCAGGGGGGGAAGCTCCAATTCCTGGGGTATCCCTTCGTTGATTCTCGCGGTACGGGGTCTTGCCCACGACAGGGTGTTCGTGGTGCAGGGCGGCATCCTCGACGCTTACGGACAAAGCGCCGGCCTTATGGGGGCCAACGGCGCGGCCGGTTACGGCGCTCCCCTGGGGAACGAATTCGTTTATCAGGGCGGCATTGCCCAGCGTTTTGATTTCGGGCTTGTCACCGTAGACGCGGAAGGCCGTTTTGCTTTTTCCGCGGGCGACGCGCCTTCCCTGACAAACCCTGTTCCCGAAAAAACCGGCCTCTTTGAATCGGGCGATCCGGCTGCGCGGATTCAGGATGCTTTTCAGTCGGCCTGGAGGACGGAAATAGACGGAGGGCTTCCTCCCCTGGAGCCGGATACGCCGCTGTTTTACGTTGATTTCGGCAATTCCCCCTGGGTTTTGCCCTTCGATTCCGTAGAGGATTCGGGGAATATACCTTACGGAGTTCCCGCGGGGGACGCCGCGGAATCGGCAAGGGATCCGCTTTCGGTCATCGCGGATTTTTCGGCGGGGCAGGACGAAAATCCCGAAACGGCGGCGGATTCCGGATTACCGGGGCAGAGTTCCCTTGTTATCCGGGGCCTTTACTGTCAGATGTTTGGCGAAGGCAGGGCGCTTTTTATCCTTGCCGACGCTTTCATGGAATTAATAGACGAAAAAGCAAAAACGATCCTGAACCTTCCCTTCCGGCCCAGCCTGGTTGACAGGCCCTTTCTTGAAGTCCTTCTCAACGCCAAAAGGCAGCGTCTTTCCGGCGCCGCTTCCTTGCACCCCTACGCCTTCCCCGCCGATTGGCGGAAAGATTCGTTTACCCAGGCCCTGCTTGAGGGCATCGCCGTTTACGGGCTGCCGTTGTCCGGGCCACAGCCCGGCAGGGACGGGGAAGTCCTGTTTGAGACCCAGCGCTTTTCGCGCGGCTGGATGCGGCGCAAAAACGGGGAGGCCGCGCCCGCTTTTTGACAGGGCGTTCCGCCGCGGCCGCGCGGCCTGTTGCGCCGCGTGAATGGTACGGCCGCTTCAGCGAAAGGAAAAAACGTAGAGCCGTTTAAGGATTATCCGGATTTTTTCACCGTAGGATCTGTCGGCGGCCCAAGTTCCCGCAAGTCCCAGGATCGCCGGCGCCGCGCCGCGCCGGACAAAGCGGAAACGGGGGTCCACAAGTTCCCCGTTAAGGGATTCTTTGCTTGCGTAAGCCTTTAGGTGCTGGATATGGGCGCGGACTCCCGTGCGGATATCGGGAAATGCCAGTCCCGGCTGGCCGGGGCCGATTGAACCGAGGCCGCAGAAATTGTTCATGTCCGGGGTGACCAGCCCGCCATAGTGGAGAAAACCTGTTTCGAGGCACATCTGGGCAAAGGCCACGTCGTGGTTTACCCCTTCGGCGGCCGCTTCTTCAACATAGCAGTCCGCAAGGGAGCGGATAAAATCCCTGCCGGCGCCGGGGTTGTTCGCTCCGAGAAAACGCATCAAGGCATCCGCCGGAGTCTGGCCTGTCCCCATGATGTATTCAGGCGGCGTCGGTCTTTCCGGTGCCGCGCCGCCGGGGGCTGTTTCCGGGATTTGCCCGGCGGCCGGGGCATCGGGCTTTCCAGGCGCGGTTTCCGGCGGGGCGCTTTCCGGTACGGCCGGCGCAAGGGCGGCGCAGGAGGCGAAGGCCAGGGACAGCAGGGCTGCCAGGACTTTGACGGCGGGTACTGCCCCGGGCGGGATCAGGCGGCGCCGCGGCGCCGCGGTATCGGTTTGTTTCATTCTTTAAATATCGGAAGGGCGGAAAGTTTTTTTCATTTTATTGAAGCGGGGCGCAGTGTCACGCCATATAAGGGACATGAACAAGCTGCAGCCTCCCGATTGTTTCGGTGAAACAGTCCAGCCCTATCCAATGGAAATAAAGGGACTTAAACGGGGAATACAGAGTCTGCCTCCCGAAAAACGTCCCAGGGAACGGCTGTTAAGCAAGGGCGCCCCGGCGCTTTCCGATCTGGAATTGCTGGAGATTCTGCTTAATACGGGGATTCGGGGCAAGAACGTTACTGTCCTTGCCAGGGAGCTTCTCGATCTGCTTAATTCCAGCAAGGATATTCCC
The DNA here is from genome assembly GCA_031276615.1 of Treponema sp. Classification (GTDB taxonomy): domain Bacteria; phylum Spirochaetota; class Spirochaetia; order Treponematales; family Breznakiellaceae; genus JAISAK01. The sequence goes on from JAISND010000082.1 coordinate 6,623, forward strand.
CCGGTAAAGGACATTTCCAGGCTTGCGGGCCTGGGGGTGAGCAAGGCCTGTTCTGTGGCCGCCATGCTGGAATTTGGCAGAAGGCGTTACGGATTTCTCGATTCCCGCGTAAAGATACCGGCGGACATTTTTACCCTGGTAAGGCATCACGCGGACAGAAAGCAGGAACGCTTCATCAGCATTTCCCTGAACGGCGCCCATGAGGTGCTGGCGGTACGGATAGTGACCATCGGTCTTGTAAACCGCACGATTGTACATCCCCGCGAGGTTTTTGCCGATATCCTTTCCGATAGGGCGGCGGCCTTTGCCGTTGCCCACAATCATCCGTCGGGCCGTCTTGAGCCTTCCCCCGATGACAACGAGATAACCTGCCGCCTTGAGGAGGCCGCGAAAATTTTGGGGCTTCATTTTCTTGATCACCTGATTTTTTCGGAAAACGCCTGGTGGAGTTACCGGCAAAACGGAGGTCTGAAGAGCTGACAGGGCTGTCCGGAAATTTCAGTTTCTGAACAAGTTCTTTTTCCACGCGGCCCTCACTTCCCCGTCCTGACGATCTGCTCCCCCACCCTGATATAGACCGTGCTTTCCGGCGGCACCGGCTCGGTGATCCACACATTGCCGCCTATAACGCTGCCGCGGCCGATGACGGTTTCGCCGCCCAAAATGGTGGCGTTGGAATAGATGGTCACGTTGTCCTCAATGGTGGGGTGACGCTTGCGGTTGCCTTCCTCTTTTTTTACCGAAAGGGCGCCCAGGGTAACGCCCTGGTAAAGTTTGACATTGCGGCCGATCACCGTGGTTTCGCCGATAACAACGCCGGTTCCGTGATCGATAAAAAAGGAAGTCCCGATTTCGGCGCCGGGATGTATGTCTATGCCGGTGCGGCAGTGGATGTACTCGCTCATCATGCGGGGGATAAGGGGTACCTGGGCTTTCCAGAAATAATGGGCCAGCCGGTAAATGGTGATGGCCTCAAAGCCGGGGTACGAAAGGATTACCTCCTCAAAACTCTTGGCCGCGGGATCGCCCCGGAAATTCGCCTCCATGTCCAGGGCAAGGGCGCCGCGGATGGCGGGAAGCTCGTCAAAAAAACCGGCCACGACAAGCTCCGCCACGGCGTGGCAGCCCTCCTGGCCGCAGTTCAGATCGCCTTTTCGCGCAAAGGCAACGCTTTTCTCCACCTCGCACACCAGTTCCCTTGCAAGGTGATTCACCTTTTCACCGGTGATAAGCCTTAAATTGTTGTGATCCAGGGCCTGGTTTTCCCGAAAACCCGGAAACATGAGTTCGTCCAGGCCCCTCACGATGTCTTCAATGCTTTCCCCGCTGGGCAGATTGGCGCCCCCGGAATGGTTAACCAGTCCGTAGGCCCCGTAGGACTCCATGAGAGAATCTATGCTTTTATCGAGTCTGTTCACAAGTTCCTCCCGGTGCGGCGTTCCTGATCAAAAGACTCCCCGCGCTCAGGCGCTCAACTGTTCAATTTCGTGAATAGGTCTTTTATTTTAGCGTAGAAATCATCCAGTATTGAACTATCCTCCGGCGCGTTTAACCCGTGGCCGGAATTGGGAAATTCAAGAAAGCCCAGTTTCTTTTCCGCCGGCAGCGCCTTTTCAAGCCGTTCCGCGTTGGAAAAGGGAACCACCGTATCTTTCCTGCCGTGGGCAAAAAAGGTCGGCACCGCCCCCCCGGCGTATTCAACGGGAGAAATTTTTTTCAGGACCTGTTCTTTGGCCGGATTTATCTGCCCCCCCTGCAAATCGTCCTGGGTAAAACTCTCTCCGGCAAGGGCGGAAACAAGCAGGAGCTTGAGTGGCAATGGTATGGGAGAACCATCCGCCGCATCGCCGGAATACCAGGCGGGATCGGTAAAGTCCGTGGGGCCCGATGCGCTTACACAAAACTCTACGGGAAGGGAAGACTGACCGGCGCGGGTATAGGAATAGAGCAGCGCGAGATGGGCTCCCGCGGAAACGCCTATGATACAGAGCCTGTTTATCTCTACGCCCAATTCCGAAGATTTTTTCTTTACAAGATCGATGGCATCGTGAACATCGTCAAGCATATCCTCGCAGCCGGTTTCGGAAGGTTTTTCGAAATTGAGCAGACGGTAGTTCATGGAAGCCGTGGCAAGGCCGGTACCGGCGGCGCTTGTTTTAAGGGTGTCAAAGGTATCGTCGTCCTTGTCGCCGTCAATCCAGGAGCCGCCGTGGATGTACAACACCGCGGGAATCGGGGCGCTGATATTTTCGGGGATGTCGGGGAAGACCAGATCCAGCTTCTGCTTTTCATGTGAACCGTAGGGAAGATCGTTAAAGACATTCCTGTTTGTCTCCGTATCCTGCCCGGTCGGCATATTACAGGATCCAAGAAAAAACAGGGCCGCCGCGGCAAGCATGGCCCCCAGGACAGGGGCCGCCGGCCCCGCCGCGGGGAAGGTTCCGCCTGTCTCAAACCGCTTTTGATACATTTTCCGTTTCGGCTCCTTCAGCCGCCACGCCGGCAAGTTCGGCCGCCGCAGCGCCGCAGGCTTCGCAGGCGGCGGCCGGCGTCCCGACGGAGCAGCCCTCCCGCGAGGCGCAGGAAGCGCAGGAGGCGTCCGCGGGGCCGGCGTCCCGGAGTTCCGGCAGCGCGCCCGTCGGCGTAAAGCGGCGGTTGTGGCTCCCCGCCCTGTCTACCAGGCCCGACAGGTCATTGCTCCCCTTGAAGCGGAGTACGTTGACCATGAAGATGTTGAGCTTGTTGATGATGTTCGGGGGCAGCAGGTTACCGTCAACCTCCACCGAAAGGGTGGGATAATTCCGTTCCCGCGCCCAGGGGGTACAGAGCCCCTCGATAACCCGGCCGATAAGACAGGCGAAGGGACTGATGTTTACGATGCCCGAATAGCCTTGCTCCATGGCGGTAGCCGCAACGCCCGTGGAAACGGCGATCTCCGAGTTAAGTTCCAGGTTGACAAAGTTCTTCTGGGTGTTCTCCATGATCTGACGCATGTCGTGGGGGGTTTTCGGGATAAGCCCGGTGGGTTCCAAAATCGAAAGTACCTTCTTTTCTACCGAATGTTTCCACCATTCCTCAATCTCAAGTTTTTTGAGATCCCGCCAGGGCCCGGAGAAGAGACGCCTGCCCGGCTTGCGGAGTTTTATCAGCTTTTTGAGGGCGTATTCCCGGACAAAGTCCAGGTAGTGTATCCATTCGGCAATGCCCGAAACCTTCACCACAATGCCCCGCTCGCTCATAAGGTCCGTAAGTTCGCCCACGGCAAAGTCGTCGCGGCGCACGTAAATTTCACCCACCACAAGCACCCTGGGGCAGTCAACGAGTCTGCGCTTGAGGGGAATCTTTTTTACATCCTCCGCCACGCGCTTAAGGTCGGCCCATATGTTTTTGGGATTATGCTCAACGGTATCCATAAGCTTGCGCCAGGATTTTTCGTAATCCGCCAGGGCCTTGACCGGATCGGCGGCGGTCGCCTTGAGGGCGGTCTGTATATCCTTGAGATAATCGGAGAGTACCAGGCCCTTCCACATCTCCTTCGCGAAGCCGGAGCCAAGTTCGGTATAGGAATTATCCGCGGAAAGGATAAAGACCACCACGTTTTCAAGCCGCATGTCCCGGAAAAGGTTTTCGAAATACACATAATACTGGCCTGTCCGGCAGGGGCCGGTGGTGATGGGCACGAAGAGCAGGTACAGCTCGTCCTTGCGGTACTGTTCGCTGAAGAAGAACTGCAGGGCGCTTCCCAGCACCAGGTGACTGGGCACACATTCCTTGCCCGATGCGTGGGCGCGCGCTATCTGAATGGTCCTGGCCGTAGCCACCGGCATTGCCTCGGCGTTGATGCCCAGGCCGCGCACCGCCGCGCCCATATACTCGGTGGAAATGGCGCCCATGTTGGAGAGCAGTACCCGTACCCGCCTGTTCCCCGCAATGGGAACCTTCTCGCCCGTTTTTACATTGTCGATCCGCAGATCAAAATCGCCGCCCGGCTTCCGGTCGCTGACGAAACGCCAGCCGTTATCGTAACGTTCCGTTTCAAGGGAATCCTTCTTTGCCCGGTAACCGTCGATGATGTCGAGGAAGGCCTCGACCCGGGTATCCACGCCGGCGTCGGCCGAATGGGAATCGAGTTCCAGTATCAGGAAAGGTTTCTGCCCCATCACCCACTTGATGTAGTGAAGGATAAAAGAATCCGGCGCGCAGGAAAAGTTGGTAATGTAGGTAAGGTAGATGTTGTCCTCTTTCCTGAGCAGATTCGCCGACTTCACGTCCTGCTGCCCGTAGTACCAGTACATGTTGGGGAAGATATTTTCATCCTGGAAGGGAAGAATGTCAAAGGGAACAATAGAGTAGCCCCGGGTACTGAACTTGCGGGGAATGCCCATGTTCGCCTCCGGGGTAAAGGCGTTGTAGGGCCTCCCCAGAATCGCGATCACCGGCCGGCCGGCCCCGCGCGCGTCCTCAAGGGCCTCCCGCCCGAGTTTTTTAACCGCGTCGAAATAGGCCTGCTGTTTCGCCAGGGCCTTTTCAAAGGCGGCCCTGGTTTCGGCCGCGCCAATGCCGAGAAGCCTGGTCATCCCGGTAAACAGCTCCAGGGCCTTGCCCTCGCCGAATTTGAAACTTACCACCAGGGGAAGCCAGCGGTTTTTGTCCACGTCGGGAAAGGCCTTTTCGATGTAATAGGGAAGGCTCTGGGTGATGGGACAGAAGTTGGCGTGCACATCCTCTTCATAGCTGGGCATGTCCCGGAAGTGGGGAAGCAGCACGTAGTCCGCGCCTTTGTCCAGGCAGTCCTGCACCGCCCCGTGGGCGATTTCCGCGGGGAAGCAGTAGGTGGACTCCGCCCTGGCAACCCCCGCGTGGGCCACTTCCGTGGAAAGGAAGGTTCTGATCCCAAGCTCGTGGAAGAACCACGAATAAAGCGGATAAAGGGTATGTACCGAGAAGGCCCGGGGAATGCCGACCACGTAATCTCTTTTGTAAGAGGAGTTGTCCGCGGGGGCTGCGAATTCTTCAAAGAGCATACGCTGCCGCTTTTCAACATAATCGAAGATCGGCACGTCTTTGACGGCCTTGCGCATATTGGTGTACTTGTTGCAACGGCCCCCGAACATGTACTTGTGGCCGTTGACGTTCAGCACCTGAATGGGGCAGTGGTTTTCGCAGGACTGGCAGACAAATACCCGCTCGTAGCCTATCTCCCGGTCAATGAGAACATCGATGACAACGGTTTTTTCATCAAGAAGGCCGTCCGCGTGCTTGCGCTTTGCCAGGAGGGCGACGCCGAAACAGCCCATAAGTTCCGGCGACGGGGGAACCAGTATGTCCTTGTCCAGAAGCATGGCGAAGGCCAGGGGAACGGCGACGTTTTTGGCGACCCCGCCCTGCAGGAAAATCTTGCCGCCTATGGTACGGTTTCCCACTACCCGGTTAAGGTAGTTGGCGACGATGGAACAGGCAATGCCCGCGGTGATGTTCTCGCGGGTAGCGCCCTGCTGCACCGCCTTGCGTATATCGGAATTGATAAAGGCCGAGCAGTGCTCGCCGAACTTGAGGGGAGCGTCCGCGCCAAGCGCGATGGGGCCTATGTCCTTCGCGCTGTGAATGGAAAGATCCCCCGCCGCGGATTCCTCAAGGAAGGAACCCGTGCCCGCGGAGCAGGCTTCGTTCATGGCGTAGTCGATGGGCACCCCGTTTTTGAGAAGCACGTATTTGGCGTCCTGCCCGCCGATTTCGAAGATCGTTTCAACGCCGGGATCAAAAAAGGTGGTGCCCACCGAGTGGGCGATGATCTCGTTGTAAACGCCGGGGGTCTCGAGGAAGACGCCGAGGATCTCCCGGCTTGAGCCGGTGGTGGACACCAGGTTTATATGCACATCCCCGCCGCCCGTGTCGGCGGCTACCTTTTCCTGAATGATCCGCAGACATTCCTTGAGGGCCTTCACCGGATCGCCGTGGGTTCTTCCGTAATGGCTCGCCACGATTTCGTCGGTTTCGATGTCGACAAGGCAGGCCTTGGTGGTGGTGGAGCCGCCGTCAACGCCGAGAATGTACGTCCGGCCGGCGCGGACCCTGCCGTCGCTCTTGTCAAAGGTTTTTACCCTGCCCGCCCAGTCCTTCAGGGCCGGAAGCGTCCCGAAGCGGATCTCGTTGGGCTTGAGGAACTGGTCTGTTGCCGGCAGGGGGCTTCCCGAGGCGGGGGCAAGTATCGCCGCGCCAAGGGCCTCGAAAACCGGGGCCGTGTCCGGAATAATAAATTCAATTTCCGGCGCCTTTTCCCGGATAAACCGGATGATGTGCCGGTTAAGGGTTATGCCCCCGGTAAGCGCCACCCTGCCCGATGTTACCTTGGCGCGTTTCAGAAAGTCGATTACCTTGACGGCCATCACGTCGGAAAGGGAAAGGACGATGTCGTTCTTGGTGGCTTCCCGTTTGTTGAGCCGGTGGGTACAGTCGCTTTTCATAAAAACCGAGCAGCGGGTGGAGAGGGAGTAAACCCTGGCGTCGTCCGGTACCCTGTCAATGTCCTCTAGGGTCATGTCCATGCGGGCAAGCTGCTGCTTGAGGAATTCGCCCGTGCCCGAGGCGCACTTGTTTCCGGAACAATTGTTGATGATCTTGCCGTTTGAATCGAGGGAATAGACGATGAGGTCTTCGCCCCCCATGCTGACCACCGCGTCGGCCTTGAGGCGGAGGTTTTGCAGGGCGGCTTCCACGCAGAGGGGTTCCAGAGTACCCGCCGCGTTGAACATAAAACGCCCCTCGTTACCCGTTACCAGGGCCGGAATTCCTTCGGGAATATTTCCCTCTTCCAGAAGTTTTCTTACGGCCGCGCCGAAATCGCCTTCGTGGGGAACCACGGCGCTCCATTTCACCTTTCCGTCTTCTACCGATTTATCATACTCAAAAAGCGCCATTTTAAGGCTGGTTGATCCAATATTTATCCCGACTGACTGCATAAAACCCCTCAACATCAATAAAGTTGTCCGGAAACCCCGGTTTCCGGATGATCCCGCCAAAAACCATAAAAACAGGGCTTTCGCCGAAACAAACCTGGTTTCGGAAAAGGCTCAGTCTGTAACCATACTATACTAAAATCAAAAACAATAAAAGGCATTGCGGCCAGGGCGGACGGAAAAAAACAGATGTTAAAAACTCAAACCAATATACTTTGCCGCGGGTGCCCCTGCCTGGCCGGGGCACCCATGGTACAGGCTTTGTTTTAAGCTTTCGTCAAAATTTTTGTCAGCCCGCGACAGACAGGGGAAAACCAGGGTACAAACAAGGGAATGGTGACTGACACCCCAGGCAGCGTGCCCTACCTTTCTTCCCGGAAATAGGGCGCGCCGAGACCCGCCGGCGCCTGGTACTCCTTCTTCTTCCGCCCGGTAATAAAAACCAGGACCAGGATGGTGGCGAAATAGGGGAGCATGTCC
>JAISND010000110.1 GCA_031276615.1 Treponema sp.
TCCAGAGCGGGGCTACTTCAAATTCTGTTCCGCCGGTGACAAGGGTTTTACAGGCATAGGCGGGTTTGCCGTTTATCACCATGAGGCATGAATTACAGAGCTGGTGCCCGCAACAGTACCGCCTGAAGGCCAGAGTGGAATCCTGGGTTTCGTAGATCATATTAAGGGCCTGGAGCATGTTTATTCGCAGTGGGGTCTAATACCCAAGAACCCGCTTACGCGGGGGAGCCTTGCGGCGGGGAGGTTCATTTGAGAACCTACGGTTGTCTTGCAGGTCTTGCAATTTCTCGCCAACGAACCATAGGTTCGATGGCTGCGAAATTGCGGTAATTTTAGCGGTTGTTGTTTAAAAACTGAAGTTTTTAAACAACTCTATTAAAAAAGGTTCCCAAAAGACAAAATGTCACAACCGGGCTGTCGAACAGGTCCAATGTACGGAGGCAGGGCGTCCCTGCCTTCCCCTGCTCCGGCCCCCTTGTTCCACTACCCTTTTCCCGCTCCTTCCTGTAGAATAGGGGCCAGGAGTAACTATCGGACATGATACACCCCCCCGGACATAAGCCAAACCGCGCCGAAACCATTCTCCTTGAAAACGCCGATGATCCCGAAGCCCTGTTTGTTTTTCCTACCGACGTGGCTGCCCACGGCTGGGCGGATCACCTGCTGCGCATCAGGGGCGGCGGCACGGCGGCCATGGAGAGGTTCATTGCCTGGGATGCCTTTAAGCGGAATTCCATCCGGACCCGCATGCAGGACAGAAAAAGCGTCCCGTCTGTTATGCGCAAAATATTTGTGTCCTGCCTTGTCAGGGAAAACACGGAACTCTGCGGGGCGGGCAAAACGCCGCTTTTTACCTCGCTCATCACGGAAGAATACGCGCGGCATGCCGCGGGTTTTGTGAACTGGCTTGCCGGCCTGCTTCCCCAGCTTGGCTTGTGGTTTAAGGAGGCTACCGGGCTTTACGCGGCACGTATCGGTGAAGAGGATGCGCCGCTTCTTGCGGAAAGTTTTGACGCGCATGACAGGGATCTTTATACACTCGCTTTCCGTTACAAAAAATTTCTTGACGCCCACGGACTCTTTGAGCCGGCCTGGGAAACTCCGCCCTTTGACGATACCGGGAAAAAATGTTTTATATTTTTCCCCGAATGTCTTGCCGATTACGGCGAATACAGGGATATGCTTGAAAAGACGGAACGGGTTATCCCGGTGCGGCTTTCCGAAACCGGCGCGGCGGACAGGCCCTGCAATACTTTTTTTTATACCAATTCCCGCAGTGAAATAACCGAAGCGGCTCTCTATATCCGCGCCCTGCACGAAGAAGAAAAGATTCCCTGGGATGCCATCGCGGTGAGCATCCCTGACGCCGAAAACTACGAACCCTACGTACTGCGTGAATTTGCCAACCGGAATATCCCCTATGTGCGGCGTACCGGCAAGCCCCTCGCGTCGTATCCGGCGGGGCAGTTTTTCAGGGCCCTTGCGGACTGCGTTTCCCGGAATTTTTCCTTTGACGCCCTCACCGCCCTGCTTTCAAACCGGCATCTGCCCTGGAAGGACAGTGAAAATATTCAGATGCTCATCGACTTCGGAATTAAAAACAACTGCATCACTTCATGGGTTGAGGAAAGGGACGGCGGACAGATTGAGGTGAATGTCTGGGAGGAGGCTTTCAGGAATCCCTTCGGCGGCTATGAAGATACGATGCTCCGGTTTTACCGGGATCTTAAAAACAAAGCCGCGGCTCTGCGCGGCGCGAATTCCTTTACGGAGATTCGCAGGCAATACTTCAATTTTCGTGAACGTTTTTTTGATATGGACAACTGCCTTCCCGAAACGGATTTAATTCTTTCCCGCTGCGTTTCCGAATTGGTGTCCCTTGCGGAAATTGAAAAGGCTTTTCCCGATGTCCGCGCGCCCGATCCTTATATGTTTTTTGCCGAGTACCTTCGGGAAATTTCCTACCTGGCCCGGCAGCCCTTGTCGGGTGTCGCGATTCTTCCGTACCGTACCGCGGCGCCCGCGCCCTTTGCATGTCATGTCGTCCTTGGCGCAAGCCAGGGCAGCCTTTCGGTTGTTTTCTCCCGGCTTGGTTTCCTTCCCCGTGAAAAGCGGAAACAGCTCGGCATCGCCGATGAGGACGCCTCCGCGGCGTATATCAGCCTGCACAGGCTGAACTCCGCCATGCCCGCGGCCTTCTTCTGCGCGGAGCAGAGCTTTTCCGGCTACGCCATTCCCCACAGCCGCCTGAACGCCTCCGCGGAACCGAAGCTGCGTTACGCCAAAGACGGGGCGGCCGGGACGCGGACAGCCCTTCTCGCCGGGCGGACCGCCGCTTTTGCCGCGGATCTGTTCAGCGCGGAAAGCGGTTTTTACCGCGCCCTGCAGCGCGGCGGCGCCGGAAAAGCCGTCTTTCCCTCCCGGCTCCATGAAATCCAGGCGGCCGGCTTTGAAGCGTGGCGCGGCCGGAGAAAGCCCGGCGGCCCGCGTCCGGGCCGGTTCCGCGCCGATCCTGTCCTGCTGCGTCTTGTCAGGAACAGCTTTTGCGGGGACCCCGCTTTTCCGGACAAGTTCAGCGTATCCGCCACATCGCTGGGATCCTATTATACCTGCGCCCTTAAATGGCTTTTCGAGCGCGTACTCCGCCTTGAGAATATTCAAACAGAAGCCGGCCTGATGCCTGAAAACATGGCGGGAACAATATACCATGCCATATTGAACCGCTTTTTCACCGGGCTCGGGAACGGCGGCGTCCTTCCCGCGGTTCCGGAATCCTCCGCCGGATCGGCGGGCGAAGATTCTCCCCCGGAAAGCGGAACCCTGCCCCCGGCATACCGCGCGCTGCTTGAAACAGGCGCAAGGGAAGTGTTTGACGCTTTTCCCCGCCTGCCGCCGGGAAAAAGAACGGAGATGAGCGCCCTCGCGGCGCGGCTTGCGCGGGCGGAAGAAAAGTCCGTTTTGCGGCAGCTTGAAAAATGCCTTGCCGGCCTTCTCCCCTATCTTGCCGGTTTCCGCGTCGCGGGGAGCGAGACCAAATACAGGTCGGAACGGGATACCTACTATCTCAACGGAACGGTTGATTTGATACTGGAGGACGCGCGGAAAAATTCAGAACCGGCAGCCTTTATCGTGGATTTCAAACTGAAGAATCTGCCGAGACGGATTGACTGTATAGGCGGAACGGAAAAGGGCCTTGCCAATTTCCAGCTTCCCATGTACCTGAATCTTGCCGAAGAAAACGGGGGGAAGGAGATACAGGGGGCGTTTTTTTTCAGCATAATTGACGCCAAACCGATGGTGGTTTTCGGCCAAATAAAAAACCAGGTGACGAAAAGGGCAAGCCCCGCAAGAAAAAAGGATATTGTTATGCGCCATGACGATTCCTTTGCGGACATAATGCTTGAATTCAAAACAAAAACCGAACGCTACGCGGGCGAGATCGGCAGCGGCAATTTTTCGACCTTCAATTCCGATTACAATACCTGCGCCGCGTGCGCCTATCAGCGGGTATGCCGGACTACTTATAAAATAGACCCTGAAACGGGTTTGTGGGATCGGGAAGATGAAGGAACTTAACGAAGAACAGCGCGGCGCCGCTTACCGGGATAAAAACACGGTAGTCGCCGCGGGCGCCGGTTCCGGCAAAACCCTGGTACTTGCAAGGCGTTTTGTCTGGCTTGTAACCGACGGAAACCTCAGGGTAGATGAAATCCTTACGCTTACCTTTACCCGAAAAGCCGCCGCCCAGATGTACCGGCGCATTTATGAAACATTGGGCGAAACCGCCGGATATTCCGGAGAGCGGGGCGAAAAGGCCGGACAGGCCCTGGATGATTTTGTTCATGCCCGCATACAGACCCTGGACTCCTACAGCGCCGCCCTTGTCAGGCAGGCGGCTCCCCGTTACGGGATCAGTCCCGAATTCTCCGTTGACGGGGATCGCTGCCGCGAAATGGCCCTCGAGGAAGCGCTCCCTTTCCTTATTGCCCACCGGCATCATCCGGCGATAGAACGCCTCTATCTGAAAAAAAGGCCGGAAAAAATAGCGAAGGAAATCTTCGCCGAAACGGTATTCAAATACAGCCGCATTGACGAGAAGCCCGATTTGACGGGAGACGTGATGAGGCAGTTTGATTTTATCTGCGGCGGGGAATGGGAAAACCAGACCAAAAAAATCCGGGACATTCTGGATCATATGTCCGGCTGTATCAGGGAGGACAGGGAACTGCTTCCGGATATTGTGCCGCTGATGGCCCAATACGAATCGGGCCGCATAAAGATACCGGACGCAGACGGGCTTCGCGCTTATTTTGACTGCCTGCGACATGCCCAGGATACCGCCTTTCGGCGGGAGAGCCTCCCCCCTGACAAGGGCGGCGGCCGTTCCGGAAACCGGGACTGCATCGCCGAAGCCGAAGCCAGTCCGGTTTACGGCGCCGTATTCGCCCTCCTTGAATTTATGTCGGCCCTGAGCCGGTGCAGCCTGCAAAGGGGCAAAAGAAACAATAACCCGGTAAAAGAATCAATCCGGTTTATCCGTGAAGAAGTTTTCGGCGAATTTTCATCCCTGGCGGTGTTCGTCATGCAGGCGGGTCTTGTTCTTTCCCTCATGTCCCTCCTGGAGAATCTGCAGCAGCGCTATCTGGACAGAAAACGGGCGGAGGGGGTGCTGACCTTCGGCGATATAGCCCGCCTGTCACGCGCCATACTGCGGGATCAGAAGGATATCAGGAAAAGCGAAAAGGCCGCCTTTAAGGCGATCATGATCGACGAGTTTCAGGATAACAACGAACTGCAAAAGGAACTTCTCTTCCTGCTGGCGGAAAAAGAGGGGGAGGAGCGTGACGGCATTCCCCCGCCGGAGAATCTTCTGCCGGGGAAACTTTTTTTCGTGGGCGATGAAAAACAGTCCATCTACCGGTTCCGCGGCGCCGATGTTTCTGTTTTCCGCAGGCTGAAGGAAGAACTGGGCGGAGCGGATATTTCCCTGAGAAACAATTACCGTTCATCGCCGGAATTGATAGGCGCCTTTAACGCGCTCTTCGGCGGCAGTGATTTTGATCCGAAGGGGGAAAAACCCACGGGTGAGTACCCCTCGATCTTCGCGGCCCCGGCCCTTTCTCCGTCCGGCGGAGCGCCCGGCGGCGGGGCGCCCATTGCCCCCTTTGAGGCCGCCTATACGCCTCTGCGGGCGGTAAAGGAACATGAAGGCTCCCTCACCGTCTGCATACTCGACAAAAAAGACGGGGGGGAATCCGGTGACGAAAGCGAAACCGGGGGCGGCGACTCCGGAACGGAGACAGGGGAAAACGGCGAAGAGGACGAAAGGCTTGGTTTTGTGGAAAACGAAGCCCGTTTCGTGGCGGAGCGCATAACGCGGCTTCTTGAAGAAAAGCAGGGCGGATATGAACCGGACGACATCGCGGTGCTTTTCAGAACCCATACCCATCAGCACGTATTTGAAAAGCATCTCAGGCAGCTTGACATTCCCTACGCGAGCGAGACCCTGAGCGGTTTTTTCCAGGGGGGGCCCGTAAACGATATAATGTCGCTTCTCCGCCTGGTCGTTTATCCCCTGGATACAAAGGCTTATGCGGAAACGCTGCGTTCTCCCTTCGCCGGCCTTTCGCTTCCGGGACTCGCGCTCTGCCTTGCTTCGCATAACGGTACAAAACCCGCCTTCCCCTTTGACGGGGAGGCCCTCTCTTCCCTTAATGAGGGGGATCGTATACGCTACAGCCGCGGCCGGGAAATCTACCGGCGGATCTGCGGCAAGGCTTCCCGGGAAACGGCAAGCGCCCTTGTCAGTGAACTGTGGTACGGCCTGGGTTACCGCTATGAAACCGAATGGAACCCCCAGACATCGGTTTACCGGGAATTGTACGATTACCTTTTTCACCTTGCGGCGCAGGCGGATGAAAAAAACGAAAGCCTTGCGTCCTTTGTCAATTTTATCCAGAACCTGCGTGAAAGCGGGGAACGCCTTGATGATATTGAGATACCCCTTGAGCGTCCCGGCGCGGTACACCTCCTGACGATACACAAAAGCAAGGGCCTGGAATTCCCGGTAGTGTTTCTCTGCTGCTGCGGCAGATACAGCAAAAGGGGCGGGGGCGCCGCGGATATCTACGATTCCGGCGAATGGGGACTCTCCTTCAATCCGCCGCTGCCTTCCCGGTGTCTGGGAATGAAAGAAGTGAAGAGCAGTTTTTTCTGGGAAAAATCCCGAAACGGGGAAAACCGGAAAAAAACCGCCGAACTGCGGCGCCTTCTGTATGTAGGCATGACCAGGGCGGAAACGCGGCTTTACCTTACCGGCAGCCTTGATATGGGCAGGAAGGACGGCGAAACGGACGGGGAACCGGCCGGAGAAAATTCCGGCGCCGGCGGGAAAAGCGCGGGTGATTTTTCCCTGCGGCTGAAAGCCTTTATTGACGAAAAGACCGCCAAAGCGGGGAGCGGTACCGGAGGCGATCTTGTTCTGGATGACGATACCTTTTTCGGCCTCTGCCTTCCGGCCTTGGTCAGTCATATCCCCGGCGAAGGGCTGGAAAAAAAGCCCTCCTTTTTCAGTCTTGAGGCAATCCCCGTGTACGGCGAAGAACATATCAGGCAAAGTGAAAACCGGGGGATTCTTTTTCCGAATAACAGGGCGGGGCTTGACCGCTTCCTTGAAGAGGCAGAGCCTTTTTACCGGAATGCGGAAATTATCCGGACGCCGGAAGTTCCGGAAAGTCACCGGACGCCGACTTCGTTCGGCGCGGAAGAATTTGCCGCCGTCTTCGGCGCCGCGCCGGCAGGCCCCCGCGCGCCGTCCCCGGCCAAAGGCTTTTTGTCAAGGCCCGAATTTTCCGGCGCCGGTTCCGCCGATGTTTTCGCGCGGGTCGATCCTGTTCTCCGGCGCTTTGCGGAAAAGGCCGAAGCCGGAAACCGGGGAACCGGGACGGCGCCCCTCTCCGCGCCGCCGCGCCCGGCCGAACGGTTCAGCGCCGCCGATTTCGGCGCCATTGCCCACGCCTGCGCGGAAGCCCTGTTAAACGAAACGGAACCGGAAATTCCGGCCGGACTGGCCGGTCAGCTCAGCCCCGCCGAAGCGGAAACCATGCTTGACGCGGGCAGGGAACTGGCGCGGCGTTTTGCGGATTCGGCCCTGGGAAAGAAAGCCGCCGGCGCGGAACTGCGGAAAAGCGAATTCCCCTTCAGGACCCTGATAAAGATTCCTGCCGCGAAAGACAGCCCCCCGGCGGGCGGCGCTGCCGGGGCGGAACCGGCGGAGGATTTGTTTGTCAGCGGAACCATCGATCTGCTGTTCGGGGATGAAGCCGCGGTTTATGTGGTTGACTTCAAGACGGAT
>JAISND010000141.1 GCA_031276615.1 Treponema sp.
AAAGGCAACTTTCAAGCTGCGGAACATCAGGGAGCTGAACGAACTGAAGGACAATCCGGTCAGTTATACGCCATAGATTCGTTCCCGGTGATTCGCGGCATACCCCGCCTCTTCCCTGTCCGTCATGGGCTGACAAAAACTTTGACAAAAGCCCGGGACAGAAGCCCGTACCGCGGCCGCCCCGGCCTCGCCGGGGCACACGGTTTCGGATATTGGCCTCTTCCTGTCTGTTGTTGGCTGACAAAAACCCAAATGAAAGAAACCTGCCGGTTTGAGTGTTTCTAACGTCTGTTTTGCCGGAACACAAGGTTTACTTTTTTTCCTTCTTCTACTATTATCAGAAGCTATGAAACGTAAACTCATTACCTCCGCGCTTCCCTATGTGAACAACGTGCCCCATCTGGGAAACCTGATCCAGGTTCTCTCCGCGGACGCCTTTGCCCGCTTCTGCCGGCTGCGCGGCTATGAAACCCTCTACGTCTGCGGTACCGACGAATACGGAACCGCCACGGAAAACAGGGCTGCCGAGGAAGGAATAAGCCCCCGGGAGCTTTGCGACCGTTACCACGCAATACACGCGGATATTTACCGCTGGTTCAATATCGCCTTTGACAAGTTCGGCCGCACCTCCACGCCGATTCATACCGAAGTGACCCAGGATATTTTCGGAAAACTTGACGCCGCGGGGTTTATCTCCGAGCAGACCATTGAGCAGCTCCACTGCGGCCACTGCGGCCGTTTCCTCGCGGATCGCTATATCCGGGGCGTCTGTCCCCACTGCGGCTCGCCCTACGCGCGCGGGGATCAGTGCGAAGCCTGCGGCAAGCTCCTGGATCCCACGGAGCTTAAGGAACCCCACTGCGCCGCCTGCGGTTCCACCCCTTCGCTCAAATCAACAAGGCACTTCTACATCAACCTTCCCAAAATCAGGGATCGGCTTGAGGAATGGATAAAAACCGCTTCCGTCAGGGGCGCGTGGGCGAACAACGCGGTACAGATGACCCAGGCATGGATTCGGGACGGTCTCCGCGAACGCGCCATTACCAGGGATCTCAAATGGGGAATTCCCGTTCCCCGTCCCGGCTACGAAAACAAGGTGTTCTACGTGTGGTTTGACGCGCCCATCGGCTACATTTCCATTACCGGCAATCTGGGTGACGATATCGCGAAGGGCGCGGTTGCGCCTGACGGAGGCTTCCCCGGCGGAAAGCCCGGCAGGGTTTTTTCCGGCTGGCGTGACTTTGCCGCTTACTGGTGGAAAAGCCCGGAGGAGGTGGAGCTTTTCCAGTTTATCGGCAAGGACAATATCCCCTTCCATACGGTGATCTTCCCCTCAAGCCTCCTTGGAAGCGGCGACAACTGGACCATGCTGCACCACATGTCCAGCAGCGAATACCTCAACTACGAAAGCGGAAAATTTTCGAAGTCCCGGGGCATCGGGGTTTTCGGTACCGATGTGATGGAAACCGGAATCCCCGCGGACCTGTGGCGTTTTTATATCTATTACAACAGGCCCGAAAAATCCGACGCCGTTTTTACCTGGAAGGACTTCCAGGAGAAGGTGAACGGCGAACTTATCGGGAACCTGGGGAACCTTGTCAACCGGACAATGTCCTTCATCACCCGCTACTACGACGGCAGGCTGCCGGAGGGGGAAAGCGACGCCCGGTTCCGGGATCAGGTTAATAAATACGAAGCGGAGATCGCGGAAAAACTCGAACGGGCGGAACTCAGGGACGCCTTCCGCCGGATTTTCGAACTTTCTTCGTTTGCCAACAAATATTTTCAGGATTCCGAACCCTGGCGGCTGCGCGGGGAGGATCCTCCCAGAGCGGCGGCGCTGATCCGCGATCTTGCCTTTTTGGTCCGGGATCTTGCGGTTTTAATCGAACCCTATATGCCCGCCGCGGCCGCAAAGATCGCTTCCTTCTTCGGCCTTCGCCTGGGGGAGGGCCTTTCATGGAAAGACATCGGCAAGGCCGAAGGCATAGACCCGGCGGTGAAAATTTCCAGCGAGGTGCTTTTCTCAAAACTTGAGGATGAACTTGTTGAAACCCTTCGCGAACGCTATTCGGGGAGCCAGAAAGAGCGGGAAAGGGAAAAGGACAAAGGCGAAGAAGCAAAAAAGACCGGGGAAACGGCGGCGACCGGCGGCAAAGAGGCCGCGCCCGAAAAGACGCCCGATGAAATCGCCGCCGCCTTTGCCTCGACCCTGGATCTCCGCGCCGCGAAGATTGTCAGGATCGGGCGGCACCCGAAGGCGGACAGGCTCTACGTCATCGGGCTTGAAACAGGCCGAAATCCCGACGGCTCGCCGGAGGAGCGGACCATCGTGTCCGGGCTTGTTCCCTTCTACAGGGAAGAGGAACTGCTCGGCAGGCAAATCATCGTGGCCTATAATCTCAAAGCGGCGAAGCTCCGGGGAATTGAATCGCGGGGCATGCTCCTTGCGGCTTCCGACGAAAAGGGCGTCGACGCCGAAGGCAGGCCCGCCGAGAGATGCGAGGTGCTTGACGGCGGGGATGCTCCTCCGGGAACCAGGGTGCGGCTGGCGGGGCAGGGCGGCGGCGCGGAGCCTCCGCCGGAAATAGACATCGACGCCTTTTTTTCCGTTCCCATCGCGGTCAAAAACAACGCGGTCGAAGCCGGCGGCAGGGCCTTCAGCCTCCTGGACAAGCCGGTTCGCACGAAGATCGTTTCGGATGGCGAAGTTCATTAATAATGCCGGCCCGGCGGATTTGGCCGTATGCGGGGAAGCCCGATCTTTCCTTCAATCGGATCTCTGGGGGCTTTTCAAGGCGCGTTTCGGCTGGAAGGCCGGGGCTTTTCTTGTTGACTGGGAAGGCGGCGGCCGGACGCCGCTGCTCGTGCTGGGACGTTCCCTGCTGCCGGGGCTTTCCTTTGCCTATGTTCCCTGGGGGCCGGAACTGCCCGCCGGCTTCGATGCCGCGCCCGGCGGGGCGCTGGCGGAACTTGCCGCCGCGCTCAAGCCCCTGCTTCCGCGAAACACCGCCTTTATCCGCTTTGATCCGCCCTGGTACGCCGGGGAAGATGAAGCCGTGGCGGGCGCCATAAACGCGGCGGACCCGGTGAACGCGGCGGGACCCGAAACCGGCGGCGCGGCGGCATCGTTATGCGAAATCGGCAGCCCCTTCGTCAGGGCTCCCGCCGACGTGCAGCCGCCCGATACGGTTCTGGTCGATCTGGGCCCCTCCGAGAGCGCCATCCTCGCAGCGATGAAACCCAAGTGGCGTTACAATATCGGCCTTGCCGGAAAAAGGGGCGTTACGGTAAGCCGCCGCGACGGGGAAGGGCTGGACGCCTTTTACGCGCTCCTCGCCGAGACGGCCCTGCGGGACGGCATTGCCGTACACAGCCCCGAATATTACCGGACCCTCTTTGAGGTGATGAACGGCGCGGCGGGCGGGGGAAAGCCCGGCGACGGGCTGCGTCTCTACCTGGCGAAACATGAGGGCGATACCCTTGCCGCCATTGTCACGCTTTTCCGGGGCACCGGGGCTACCTACCTCTACGGCGCTTCCTCGAATACCAAGCGGAACCTTATGGCGCCCTACGCCCTGCAGTGGCAGGCGATGAGGGACGCGAAGGCGGCGGGCTGCGGATTCTACGACCTTTTCGGCATACCGCCCTCTGACGATCCTTCCCATCCCATGAGAGGGCTTTACCGTTTCAAGACCGGCTTCGGCGGCAGGATCGTCCACCGGCCGGGAAGCTGGGATTATCCCTGTAAACCGCTGGCCTGCGCCCTCTTCCGGACGGCGGAGGGCATACGGAAAAAACACCGGGACAAACGGAAAAAGAAAAACCGCGGAGAACAACATGAATCTTGAAGCCTTTATCCTGGGCTGCGGCGGCATGATGCCCCTGCCCAACCGTCACCTGACATCGGTACTTCTGCGGCGCGAGGGGGAACTCTTCCTTTTTGACGGGGGAGAGGGAACCCAGGTATCGCTGCGCCGCCTCAACCTTCGCTGGAAAAAAATATCCGCCATCTTTATAAGCCATACCCACGCGGATCATGTTACCGGCATACCGGGACTTCTCATGCTTTCCTCGCAGGTTGACCGGGATGATCCGCTCTACATCATCGGCCCGCCCCGCATAGGCGAATACATAGAGACCAGCAGGCGGGTCCTCGACATGTACATCAACTATGAGATAGTGATCAGGGAGATTACCGAAGCGGGCATCGTGTATGAGGGTGAGGATTTCCATGTCCGCTGTTTTCCCCTGCGGCACACCAAACCCTGCTTCGGCTATACCCTGGAGGAGGACGGCCGCCCCGGCGAATTCCACCCGGAAAAGGCGGAAGCCCTGGGCGTCCCGCGGGGCCCCCTCTGGGCGCGGCTTCAGTCCGGGGAAAGCGTCAGGGCGGCGGACGGCAGGGAAGTGCGGCCGGAGGAAGTGCTGGGCGCGCCCCGCTCGGGAAGGAAATTTTCTTTCGTTACCGATACGACGGCTTTTCCCGAAATCGCCGCCGAGGTTGCCGGCTCGGACCTTTTTGTCTGCGAAGGGATGTTTGAAAAAGAGCTGGAGGAAAGCGCCAGGGAGAAAAGGCACATGACCGCGGAGCAGGCCGCCCGCATCGCCCTGGCGGCGAAGGTAAAGAAACTTTCCCTTATCCACTACAGCCCGCGCTACACCGAATACAATCTCAAGCAGCTTCTGAAGGAAGCCCAGGCGGTTTTCCCCGGCACGATCCTGTCCAGGGACAGGGCGGTGTATCCCATTGAATATGTGGATTAGCGGCGCCGATGGCTCCTGAAATGTACTCCCAAATACGGGAATGTCTTCGGCGCGATTTACCGGTAAACTTATTTTGGACTTTCAGCGGCTACCCGTAATGTCAAGAAAACTTCTTTTAATGCCTGGCTTACGGCAGAATCATGTTCCGCCATTACCAATGCCTGGTAATTTTCAATATATTGCAACCGTACCCTGTGAAAGAAATGCAAAAAATGACGCAAAAAATCGATACAATCTAAAATTGCAATCTCAATACCGCCCGTTGTCTCATAGAAACTCTTTGCATATTCTGAAACCAATGGGTCAATCTGATCCGTAGTAATAAAAATATAATTATCAATCCTGTGCCCTGAAGCGGCTATCTTTTTTAATGCACCGTCTATGTCAACTGTAGTTACTCCTTTTGATTTCATTTCATAAACAGTAACAATACGGTCATCGGAACGGAGACAAATTTCCACATCACCGAGTGCTCCGGTAGTAGAATCTGCCGCCGTATGAGCGG
>JAISND010000084.1 GCA_031276615.1 Treponema sp.
ATTTCCGTTTCTTCCCTGAGGGAAAAAGCCGGCCAGGTGCGGATCGAGTTTGCCAGGGTTTCCATGGTGAAGGTGGATCGCCTGGTCAGGCTTATGCAGGAGTCCGCGGGCAAGGTCAGGCTGGACCCCAAAAAGCCGAACGTACTTGTCCTGGCGGCCGGCAACATCGGCCTCAAGGAAAAAAGCGAATTTATTCGCGAAAAACTGGCCGCGCTGGCTTAGGGGCCGGGCATGCGCCGGTGCTGATATTACTGAAAATTTCCCTTGACAAAAATAATAATAATTATTATTATTAAATTATGCGGAAGAGAGAAACGGCAAAAGAACGGAAACACAGCAAAAAACGGGACGCAATTCTTGAGTTAATGCGATCTACCGATACCCATCCCGGCGCCCAGTGGGTGTATGACCAGCTCAAACCGCTTATTCCCGGCCTTTCCCTGGGCACGGTGTACCGGAATATCGGCCTCTTCAGGGAAGAAGGTTCCGTGGTTTCCCTTGGGGTGATCGGCGGCGAGGAACGCTTTGACGCGGTAACCGCTCCCCATCCCCACCTGGTGTGCGTCCGCTGCGGCAGGGTTTTGGATATTCCCGGCCTGGACCTGCCGGACATACTCGGCGAAGAATTTAAAACTCCGCCCGAATATTCCGGTTTTGTCATTGATTTGAGGAAAACCGTCTTTTATGGTTTCTGTAAGACCTGCGTAGCAGGGCAGACCTGCGTAGCAGGGCAGACCTGCAGGGCAGACCGGGACGGGGGAACAACAGCAAATGGCGGCCCTGGGCCGTTATAATATTTTTTTGAATGGAGAGTTACATTATGAAGAAATGGGTTTGTACAGTTTGTGGCTATGTACACACCGGCGACAGGCCTCCCGAGGTCTGTCCCCAGTGCAAGGCGCCCGCTTCCAAGTTCAAGGAGCAGACCGCCGGTAGCAGTTTTGCCGCCGAGCATGTGGTCGGCGTTGCCAAAGACATCGAGCAGGACATCATCGACGATCTCCGGGCGCACTTCAACGGTGAGTGCTCCGAAGTCGGCATGTACCTGGCCATGAGCCGGGTCGCCGAACGCGAAGGCTATCCCGAAATTGCCGAAGCCTACAAGCGCTACGCCTTTGAGGAAGCCGAACACGCCTCCAAATTCGCCGAGCTTTTGGGCGAAGTGGTCACCGACAGCACCAGGAAAAATCTTGAGTTGCGGATCGAGGCCGAACACGGCGCCTGCGCCGGCAAGACCGACATCGCCAAGCGCGCAAAGGAACGCGGCTACGACGCCATCCACGACACGGTTCACGAGATGGCCCGTGACGAGGCCCGCCACTGCTGCGGCTTCAGGGGACTGCACAAGCGGTACTTCGGCTGATTGACGGACCGGCAGCCGCGGGGCGCACCCCGCGGCGTTGATGCCGCGCGTTCCGGATGAAGCTCCCCAAGAACCCGCTTTCGCGGGGGAGGAAAGGCGGGTTTTTCTGTTTTACGGGCGCGGCGCCGTTTGCGGGCTTCGTCCCGCGGGGAAGCGGCTGTAAACGTATGGCCCTCAGGATTTTCGGTCTTTCGGCCCCGTAAAATTTTCCAGGTGTTTTAATTCTTCGGAGTGCAAATCCAGCACCAGTTCTACTTCAGCCCTGGACCTGTTCAGGGTATTGGCAATCTCCTCTACCGTCCAGCCCTTGCGGCGGAGTTTTATGATGTTGTCCCGATCCCGGGGCGGCAGGCTGCCCTTGCCGCTTGCCTGCGCTTTGCCGCTCTCGCGGTCAATGAGGGAACGGGTCAGGTGAAGCATGTTCTGGATGTCCTTGTCCAGGGCCTGCAGTTCCGTTTCGGTCCGGGCAAGCCACTCGCGGGCAACCTGCATCTCGGCGATTCGTTTCTCGATATATGAAAGGGAATCGTCAAGGATGGCAAGTTTGCCGGCAGTGTCCTTTGCCTTCTCGTTTTCCGCGGCAAGGGCGTCGATTGAGGAACGGATCGATTCCATTTCGCGGGAAAAGATGGAAATATCGGCGTCCAGCCTTTTTACGGCCTCCTCGGATTCCCGAAGCGCCTTAAAGTTCCGGTCTATGCCGTCGTTGGTTTCTTCCAGAACCTGGCCTTTGCGTTCCACCCGCTGGTATTTTTCTTCCGTTTCCTTTAAGGCATCTTCAAGCCGGCGAATCTGTACCTGCATGGCCTGGAGCGCGTCGTCCGAGGATGAAACCTGTACAAGTTTTTCTTCCACGGCCTCGGAGGTCTGAAGGAGCCGGTTGAATTTAACTTCCATGTCGTCGATGCGGCGCTGTTCATTGAGGAAACGGGACATCTTCGCGTTTACGTCATCCTCCAGCCGTTTGATCCGCACAAACTGGTTTTCCATCTGGGCAATTTCGTTTTTACGCTGTTCCAGCCGGTCGAAATCGCCGTTGATATCCTCGATGCTCCTGTCCAGTTCGCGCTTTAGCTCATCGGTGCGGTTAAAGAGTTTGGTCTGATCGGCAAGCTCCCTGCGGATATCGTCCAGGGCGGCGCGGGCGGAGGCGATGCGTTCATCGTTTTCCGCGGCCATATCCCTGGCGCGCCGGCGGACTTCTTCCATAGAGGCGTCAAGGCCGCGCATCTGGGAATTGTACTGGCCCTGCCACTCTTCAATTTCCCGGCGCGACGCTTCAAAAGCGGCTTCAATTTCCGCGTTACGCGCTTCCGCCCCGGCGCCGATCTCCCGGAGCCGTTCCTCAAGTTCCCGCTGGCTCTGGCGCAGGGTTTCGGACATATC
>JAISND010000276.1 GCA_031276615.1 Treponema sp.
TTCTGAGGAACATAAGGCGGAGAAGAAACGGGCCAGTGCCAAACGCCGCATGATGCACGCCGCCCTAAATTCGGATTTCCTGTATGAGGCCTTGTTCTCAGAGTAAACACCGGTGCCCTGCACAACATATGCGAAAACTTGACATTCAAAGAATAATTTATTATGGTTGAATTTCTTCTGTCCCAGGTATTTTGAGGTTGTAGCTCAGTTGGATAGAGCATCAGATTGCGGATCTGACGGTCGCACGTTCGAATCGTGACAGCCTCATTGCCAAAACGGCGCGGGATGAATCCGCGCCGTTATTAATGACATATTGGAGCGGTGTCCGAGCGGTTGCAGGAGACGGTTTCGAAAACCGTTGAGCTCGTAAGGGTTCCGGGGGTTCGAATCCCCCCTGCTCCGAACAGTAGTGAGGACAGGGGGATTCGAAGCTGCGCCTTCGCCGACCAGCGGGAGGGAAAGGCGGCATGGATGCCGCCGCCAGACGGCGCAGACGGGGGTGGAGGAGCAAACAGGACGTTTGCGACGGAACCCCGAATCCCCCCTGCTCCGAACGATAGTGAGGACAGGGGGATTCGAAGCTGCGCCTTCGCCGGCCAATGGGAGGAAAAGGCGGCAGGGATGCCAGAAGGCGCAGACGGGTTTGTATCAGAAAACGATTTTGGAGAGATGACCGAGCGGCCGAAGGTGCACGATTGGAAGTCGTGTGTACCCGAAAGGGTACCGAGGGTTCGAATCCCTCTCTCTCCGGTAACGAAAAATAGAGTTGACATTTTTATGTAAAAATTGTATATTAAACGAAGCGGTTTAAAAATGTCAAATTTTGGAACCGCAACCTTAAAAAACGCAGTTTTGCAAGGCTTTAGCCTGAAAAACCGCAAAAGCCAATTTCAAAATAACCGATTTTGAAATTGGCTCAAACTATACGACGCAGGGTAGAGCAGTTGGCAGCTCGTCGGGCTCATAACCCGGAGGTCCCAGGTTCGAGTCCTGGCCCTGCTAACGGCTTGTAATTCCCTACCGGCGGGTGATAAGGTTCTCTCCGCTTAAGCCCATCCACAAACAGGAACGGATCCGGACGCTATGCCGGGATTGGGCCGTTCCATCGCTTCCATTGTATAAATCTTCCTTTTTTTCTATGATGGCTTCATGGGTGAGGGGAAAAACCGTAACGGTAAACCGGCGGGACACGCGAGTCCGCGCGAAAAAGCCGGTTTCATCAAAACCCGGGGGCCTTCTTCCGGAGAAGATTCAAAATACCGCAGGGTCGCCAAATTTCTTATCCTTATCGGGAGCGAACGGGCGGCGGACATTCTTTCACGGCTTGATACCGCCCAGGTTGAAGCCATATCGAAAGAAATCGCCTCGGTAAAGTCGATTGGTGCCGAAGAAGGCAGGGCCGTTCTTGAAGAATTCCGTTCCCTGCTGTCGGCCCCCTACGGCTATTCGGGCGGAGTAACGGGCGGCACGGAGGAAGCAAGACGGCTCCTCTATGCCGCCTATGGTCCCGAAAAAGGCGAAGAGATTCTCGTTCGCGCGGTGCCCGAAACAAAGGCCGATCCGTTTGACTTTCTCGCGGATTTTTCCGGAGAACAGCTTGCCCTGTTGTTTCGGGAAGAATCCCCGGCCGCGGCGGCGCTTGTTTTTTCCCGGCTGCCCCCCAAACTGTCCGCGGCGGCGCTTGCCGGCGTTTCCGGCGAAAAAAAGCTTGAGATTGTGCGGCGCATTGCCCATCAGGCGCCGGTCGCCCCGGAAGTGCTTGATCAGGTTGCCGCGGCCCTCAGAGAAAAGGCCCGGCATATCGGCGGCGGCCGCGAAGACGGCGCCTTTGACGGCATGAACGCCCTTGCGGCAATTCTCAAGTCCGCAGACGCCAGCTTTGGCGAAGGGATCCTTAAAGAGCTTGAAAGCCGCGATCCGGATTTGGGGAAGGATCTTAAAGAGCGCATCTACACGCTGGATGATATTGTCTATGCCGCCGATCTTCCCCTCCAGAAAAAACTCGCCTCGATGGAAAACCGGGATATTGTTCTTTTGCTTAAAAGCAAAGCCATTCCGGCGGGGGAAGATTCCAGGCAAGCGGATGAAGATGTCCGGCGGACGGCCGAAGCAGGGATCGCGTTCCGGGAAAAGATACTGTCCAATCTTTCCCAGGCGCGGCGGAACGATGTGCTTGAGGAAGAAGAAATCACCGGCCCCGTTCCCAGGCGGGATGTGGAAGAAACGGCGTCGGCCTTTCTTGGGTGGTTCAGAAAGAGCCGGGAAGAAGGATCAATTCTGATGCTTAACGACGACGATATAATCAAATGAATTTCCCCGCCGCAAACGTTGCCGCTGTCTGCGGCGCTGCCGTTTATGGCGGGGCATCGAAGTTCATTGCGGATGAAGGAGGAATGGTGAAAAAAGGCGAACATATACACAACTTTGAAATTCTCGATGTGGTAGATTTACCCGAACTTGACGCGAAGGGAATCTGGGCGCGGCATGAAAGCGGCGCGGGGCTTTTTCACGTATGCAACGACTCGGAGGAAAATCTTTTTGCGTTCGCGTTCGCCACTCCCCCGGAAGATTCTTCCGGCGCGGCCCACATTCTTGAACATTCCGTACTCTGCGGATCGGAACGCTATCCGCTCAAGGACGCGTTTATCGCCCTTGCCCAGGGCAGCCTGCAAACCTTTCTCAATGCGTGGACCTTCCCCGACAAAACGATGTACCCGGCAAGTTCGGTAAACGAGAAGGACTACTTCAACCTTATGTCCGTGTACGGCGACGCGGTCTTCAGGCCGCTTTTAACCGAGTGGACTTTTATGCAGGAAGGCTGGCGGCTTGAGGCGGCGGAAAAGGACGGTCTCGCGTATTCGGGCGTTGTGTATAACGAGATGAAGGGCGCCTATTCGTCGATGGACGCCTATGCCGGACTCTGGTCGGTCAAGGCCGTCATGCCCGGCACTCCCTATGCGTTCGAGTCGGGTGGCGATCCGGACTGTATCCCCAGTCTAAGCTGGGAAGCCCTCAAGGAATTCCACCGCAGCCGGTATTCTCCGGGCAACTGCAGGATCTTCCTCGCGGGAAACATCCCGACGGAAAAACAGATGGAATTTCTTGACAGGGTCTGCCTTGCCGGCCTTCCCGCCGGAAAGCCCCTCCCCAGGCCGGCGCGGACTCTTCCCTGGAACGAAAGCCGTTTTGTCCGGGTAAGCTGTCCGGGAAGCGGCGACGAGACAAAGCCCCAGGCCTTTGTCTCCTGGCTTTGTTCCGATACGGCGGATGCTGTGAAAACTACCGCCCTGGCCTGTCTTGCCGAAATCCTCCTTGGGCACGACGGCTCGCCGCTGACCCGGGCCCTCATCGAATCGGGCCTCGGGGAAGATCTGTCGCCGTCTTCGGGCTTTGAAGG
>JAISND010000038.1 GCA_031276615.1 Treponema sp.
AAGGTTATGCGGGAAGTGGATTCCCAGGAGCTGGCCAAGGCCCTCAAGAGCGTGGATACCGAAGTCCAGGACAAGATTTTCCGCAACATGAGTAAACGCGCCGCGGGCATGCTCAAGGAGGACATGGAGTACATGGGCCCCGTGCGGCTCAAGGATGTTGAGGAAGCCCAGCAGAAAATCGTGTCGATCATCAGGCATCTGGAAGACACCGGCGAGATCGTTGTCGCCCGTTCCGGCGAGGACGAGCTGGTTGTGTAGGGGGGCCAATGGCGAAAGCAGTATTCAGGCCGAATGAAATTGCCCTGAGCGGCAGCAAGGTAATTATTGAACCTCCCACGGCTTACCCGGATCTTGCCCATCTCGCGCCGGTTGAGGAAGAGATTCCGGAGGCGGAGGACATAGAGGAATATTCGGGCCCCACCGCCGACGATCTCCGCCGTGAGGCGGAAGCCTTCAGGGTGCAGTGGGAATCGGAGCGGGAGGCGATGATCCGTTCCGCCAGGGCCCAGGCCGAAGGCATCGTCAAGGAAGCGGAGGAAGCGGCCTTTCAGGAGGTGAAGCGGAAAACCGACGAGGCCAATTCGCTCAAGCGCCTGGCACAGGACGAGGCGGAGCGGATAATCGCCGACGCGAAGCAGAAGGCCCGGGAAATAGAGAACTCAAGCCGCATGGCCTTCGAGGCCGAGCGGAAGGAAGCGGAGGAACGCGGCAGGGCTGCCGGCAGGGAAGCGGGTTTTACCGAAGGGAAGGCCGAGGTTGAGCGCCTTGTCCAGCGGACCCGGACCGTGCTTGAACGCGCCCAGGACAAACGGGCGGAAATTCTTTCCGAAACCGAACAGGAAATTATCGACCTTGTGCTTCTTATCTCGCGCAAGGTAATCAAGGTTATCTCGGAAAACCAGAGAAACGTGGTTATATCCAATGTCGTTCAGGCCCTGCGCAAGGTGAAGGGCAGGGGGAACATCATCATCCGGGTAAACATGTCCGACCTGAAACTTGCCACGGAACACGTCAGGGATTTTATTCAGCTTGTGGAAGGATCGAAGTCCCTGCAGGTGGTTGAGGATTCGACGGTGGATCCGGGAGGCTGCGTTATCGAGACGGACTTTGGCGAGATCGACGCCCGCGTTTCCAGCCAGCTTGCCGAACTTGAAACAAAGATCCTCGAGATATCACCCATAAAGGCGAAGGCCAAAACCGCCTCCGTCGCCGCAGGGGTCTAGTACCCTGCCGCGGCGGATTTGCCTTTTTTGACGGTACAGGGGAGGGAGCCGTGGAAACCATTTTCAGCAAATACCTTGAGACAGCCGAAAGGGTAGATCCAATCAAATGCGCCGGCCGGATCGTAAAGGTTCAGGGTCTGCTTATCGAGAGCAGGGGTCCCAACGCGATTATCGGCGAGATATGCCGGATCGAAGCGCCGAAGGGCAGGGGCCTTATCCGCGCCGAGGTTGTGGGGCTGCGGGAAGAAACGGTGCAGCTCATGGCCTTTGAAGAAACCGATGGCATAGAAATAGGTTCCAGGGTCATTGCCTCGGGCGGCCGGCTTGAGGTGGCGGTGTCCCGCAAACTCCTCGGCCGCGTGCTTGACGCCCTGGGGAACCCCATCGACGGAAAGGGCGAAATAGAATCCCCGCTTATGTACCCCGCGTCGGCAAGCCCGCCGGATCCGCTGAAACGCCGCCGGGTAAACCGGCGCATCACCACCGGCGTACGGGCTGTCGACGGCCTCCTTGCCGTGGGCAGGGGACAGAGGCTCGGCATATTCGCCGGATCCGGAGTCGGAAAATCAACCCTCCTCGGCATGATAGCGCGTAACACCAGCGCCGATGTCAACGTGGTCGCCCTTATCGGCGAACGGGGACGCGAGGTAAATGACTTTATCGCCAGGGACCTCGGCCCCGAAGGTCTTGCCCGTTCGGTTCTTGTGGTAACCCCTTCCAACTCGCCTCCCCTGGCGCGGCTTCGCGGCGCCTACGTGGCGACGGCCGTGGCGGAATTTTTCCGGGACGAGGGCCTTGACGTGATGCTCCTCTTCGATTCGGTTACCCGTTTTGCCCGGGCCCAGCGCGAAATCGGCCTTGCGTCGGGGGAGCCTCCCGCGACCAGGGGTTATACGCCAAGCATGTTTGATTCCATGCCGAAGCTCCTTGAACGCAGCGGAACCAGCGACAGGGGCAGCATCACCGGATTTTACACCATCCTTGTCGACGGGGATGACATGGACGAGCCTGTGTCCGATACGGTCAGGGGAATCCTTGACGGCCACATCGTCCTTTCCCGGCGCCTTGCCCAGGCTTACCATTACCCCGCCATAGACGTGCTGGGGAGCGTTTCACGGCTTGCGCCCGAGGTGTCCGGCCCCATGACGAACAGGGCCGCGGCTTTCATACGGAAGAATATGGCGGTCTACGCCGAAGCGGAGGATCTTATCAATGTCGGCGCCTACCATTCCGGCTCCAATCCCGCCATTGACGGGGCCGTGGCAAAGCACGGCGCCATCGAGGAATTTCTTGTCCAGGGCACTGACGAAAAATCTTCCCTTGCCGAAACCCTGTCGGTCATGGCAGAAATTTCAGGCGTTTTCATACCGGCGGAAGAAATGGGCGGCCAGCCTTTGGGGACGGCCGGTTCCGGCGGGGCCGGGCAGGATGTCCCGCCGGCCGAAGCGCCCGGGCGGGCCGCGGTTCCCGTCACGGCGGGGGAGGGAGCTTCGGCGAACGCCGCGCCCCAAAACAGCGTCGCGGCGCTTTTCGCGTCAATCCCCGGGGCCGTTCCGGTTCCGGCGGAAAACATGAATTAAATTGTGAAACGGTTCAGCTTCGGCATGGAAAAGGTACTCTCCCTGAGGGCCTTCCGGGAAGATGAGGCCAGGATGGAACTGGGCCGCGCGGTCGGCGCGCTTGCGGAAATCGAAAGCAGGATCAGACAAACCGCCGAAAACCGCAGCCACGCGGCCCGGGAACGTTTTTCGGGCGGGAAGGGCGCCGCTGACATTCTGATCTGGGACAATTACAT
>JAISND010000281.1 GCA_031276615.1 Treponema sp.
TTTCCCCGACATCGTAATGAAAGGACCAGCCGTAGATCATGGCCGAATAGAACATCGCGGCCTCTTCAAGCGCCCGCCTGCTCGCGGTATCCATGTCCAGAGGGTAATGCTCATCAACACGGGCGCCGTAGATCGGTTCCAGTTCTATCCATACCTCTCCCCGGAGCACCTCCTGATCGGCCGCCAGGCAGGCCGGGGCGGGAAACGTGAGGGCAAGAAAAAACAGGCATAATTTGAAAGCTGCGCCGGCCGGCCCGTGTGAAAGTTGTTTCGAATGAGGCTTTCCCAAAACTTCAGCTTTTGGGAAAGCAACCTTGGATTTAGCGGAGAAAGTGGGCTTCAGACCGCTTTCTCCATAGCCTTTCCCGAAACTAACCGAGTTTTGGGAAAGGCTCGAATAACAGATCGTAACGGGATCCGCGGCTTTGCCGGGGAAGGTCATATTTTAATTATCGGCGGGAAAACGGATTTTTCGAGCCTGCCGCGCTTTGGCGAATCGTTGCCCGGAGCGCCCTGGCGCTCCTTCAATTTGGCTGTTAGCGCCGCATCTCCCGCCAGGGGTTCATCCCGAAGCGTATCAGAAAATAAAGCCAGGCAACGCCAAAACCCGCCAGATGGGTCAAATGGGCTACGTCGCTGCTGGTACGGGTAAACATGGAAAACAGTTCCAGCGCGGTAAAACCGAGTACCATTACCGGCGCGCGGAGGGGCAGAATTCCCCAGACGTAGATGACCGAATTGGGGAAGAATACCGCATAGGCAAGCTGGACCGCGAAAATAGCGCCGGAAGCGCCCATGAGGGCGACCCAGTAGGCGCCGGTCAGCATGTACACCACAAAGGAAAAGGCGCCGGCGAGAATTCCGGTGACAAAGTAGAAGAGCAGGAATTCCCGGCTTCCCATCTGCCGCTCAATCTGGGTTCCGAAGATGAAGAGGGCGAACATATTAAAGAAGAGATGACTTAATCCGCCGTGGACAAACATATAGGTGATGAATGTCCAGACCCTGCCCCGCAAAACCGCGGCGGGAATCATGGAAAAGTAGCTGAATATGGCGCGGCTGCCGAAAAGCCACTCCGCCAGAAAAACGAGGACATTCATTCCGACAAGCCAGTACACCGCGCCGTCGTTACGGTAACGGAAGGGCTTTCGCAGATAATTCATAATTCAAGCATAAGGATTGCGGGCGGCGAGGTCAACCGACACGGGCGCCTTGCGGAAGGCCGGTCACAGGTAATCGGCCAAAATCCGCCGGTACTCCGCAATCGTCTCCGCGCGGACCAGCGCGTTTCGCAGGGCGGCAGCTCCCAAGCCGCGAACCCCGCCCGGCGCGGCAGGCCCGTCCCCGGCCGGCTTGCCGCGGTTTTTTGTGTAGGCGCAGAACTGCTTGCGCATTTCAAGACAGGCCGTGCGCTCGCCGATGTCCGCGGCAAGCAGTTCCAGATGGCGGAAGGCCGTCCCGATCCGCGCCGTGAAATCCGCGGGCTGCCAGGCGCCGCTCACAAGAAACTCCCTGGCCGCGGAAAAGATGAAGGGGTTCCCCTGGGCGCCCCGGGCGAACATCACCGCCGCGCAGCCCGTTTCCCGGAGCATCCGTTCCGCGTCCTCCGGGCCGTAGAGATCGCCGGAACCGGTAACGGGAATCGGCAGCCGGGAGACAAGATCGGCGATATGCGTCCAATTGCTTTTTCCCGAATAGCCCTGGCTCCGCGTCCGGGGGTGAAGGCTTATCATGGCCGCGCCGGCTTCAAGGGCGGCGCTTGCGCATTCGGCGTAATTGATCGAGGCGCTGTCCCAGCCGGAGCGCATCTTGACGGTGACCGGCGCGCCGCCCAGGTATTCCCGCGAAGCCCTGACCACCGCTTCCACTATCCGGCCAAGCCCCGCCGGATCCTTCATCAGCGCGGCGCCCGCGCCGGTCCTGATCACCTTTGGCACCGGGCAGCCGCTGTTGATGTCCACCGCGTCAGGCCGCAGGGGGGCAAGCAGCGCGGCGGCCCGGTACATCACGTCCGGGTCGGAGCCGAACAGTTGCACGGCGTAACGCTTCTCGTTTGCAGCCCTGCCGATCAGGCTGACCGCCGCCGGCGCGGCCTTTGCGGACCGGGCCTTTTCGCCGCCCGGCAGGCCGTAGCGCTCCGGCTTTCGGCTGAGGGCTTCCGCGGAAACGAGCTCGGTCGAGCTGAAATCGGCGCCTTGCTCAACGCAGAGCGAGCGGAAGGCGCGATCGGAATAGCCCGCCACCGGCGCGAGAAAGAGATTCCCCGGCAGTTCAAGGGAGCCGACAGTGACAGAGCGGTACAGAGCCATTGTTTCGCGTTATTCGCAGGGGTCTAATACCCCGCCTTTTGGGTGGAGAAGTTCATTCGCGGAAAATTCACGAAAGGATCACTCCTTCGGCAGGCCGAAGAACTGGTTTGAATTCTCGCAAAGCTGGGTCGCCACCTCCTCCTCATCGGCTTCCAGCAGGTCCGCGAGGAAACGGACGGTAATGGGAAGGTACTTGGGCATATTCCGCTTGCCCCGGTAGTCGGCCGGAACCATGAAGGGACTTTCGGATTCCACAAGGATTCTGTCCAGAGGCAGCACCTCAATGGTTTCATGGAGGTTTCGGGCGTTCCGGTAGGTAAGGTTGCCCGCAAAGGAAAAATAGAGGTTGAGATCCAGGGCTTTTTTGGCGTATTCCGCATTTTCGGAATAGCAGTGCAGCACCCCGCCCCTGGGCGGCAGCCTGTCCCGGAGAATGTCCAGCACATCGTGGCCCGCGTCCCGGTTATGGATAACAACCGGCATATTGAGCTTTGCCGCAAGGTCGAGCTGGGTGATGAAAAGCTCGATCTGGGATTTTTTATCCCCGAATTTGCGGTAATAATCCAGACCGATCTCCCCTATGGCGACCACCCGCGGAAGCCGGGCGCTCTGTTCAATGGTCTGAAGCCAGTCCTTGCCGGGATTCTGTACCTCCGAAGGACTTACCCCCACCGCGTGATAGACGTTTGTAGCGGACTTGAGGTTTTCATAAACCTGCACAAAATCGTGGAGGCTGTTGCAAATCGAGATGATCCGGTTGACCGAGGCCTGCCGGGCTTCCTGTATTACTATTAACTGCTCAATAGGGTCATCAACAATGAGCCCTAAATGGGCATGAGTATCAAAATACTGCATGGCTTAGTCCAAAAGAAAAGGGTTTAAGCTTTTTTCCAAACTGGATAGTATCATTCTAGCACAATTCCCTTTAACCGTCAACAAATAAATGAAACTAACACGACGAAACTAACACGATGAAAAAATCAGCCTGGCGAACCAAAAACACCCCGGACAGAGTGCATTTCAGGGGTTTCCCTGGCCGCCGATTACGGGGCGAAATACGGAAAACCCGTCGATCCGAACCATCGCGGACGACATAGCCGCCCTGAAGGAGAAGTTTCACGCCCCCTGGGCTATGACTACGGAAAAAGGGGAATGCCGAAACATTATAAGGAATTAGAAAGCCAAAGCCGGGAATCGAACCCGGGACCTGCGCATTACGAGTGCGCCGCTCTGCCATCTGAGCTACCTTGGCATTCATTTTCAGCAGAAACAGTATAATAAATCGGCGCAGGATATTCAAGGCAAAGGGTTTCCGGCTCATTTCAAAAATGCCGGCCGCTCATTAATATGGAACAATAAGGAGGTTTCCATGCCCGATATAGACAATTCCTGTCAGAGTTTCCGGAATGACGGCGTCCCTG
>JAISND010000151.1 GCA_031276615.1 Treponema sp.
CCCTTGTCTATCCAGCCATAGATGCGATCCATGTGCTTCCTGTTAACAACCGGACCAAGCTGTGAGGACTTATCATAGGCGCAGCCGACTTTAATGGCCCTGGCGTTAGCGACAAGCCGTTCTACCAGTTTGTCGTGGATACCTTCCTGGGCAACTACCGCCGGCAGTGCCATACAGCGTTCCCCGGCGCAGCCGAAGGAAGAATTGATAATTCCCCTGACGGTCCGTTCAAGCACCGCATCATCCATAACCAGGGCGTGATTCTTGGCTTCGCATTGGGCCTGGACCCGTTTGCCGCCGCCGGCGGCTTTGGAATAAACCTGGAGACCTACCGAAGTGGTTCCCACAAAACAGATGCCCTTGATGATGGGGCTTGTAAGCATAAGGTCGCCCACAGTGCGATCGGTGGTAATGACACTGACAACCCCCGGGGGAAGTCCCGCTTCCTGCAGGAGTTCCAGAAGTCTGATGCTGGTCATGGGGGTAGTACTTGAGGATTTTAGGACCATGCAATTCCCCGTGGCGATACAGAGCGGGGTCATCCAGCCGAAGGGGATCATGGCGGGAAAGTTGAAAGGCACGATACCGCCAAAAACACCAACAGGCTCACGGTACAGGACGGAGTCATAACCGGTACTGGTATTTGCGAGGGATTCACCCTGCATAAGGGTGGCGGCGCCGCAGGCCAGTTCTACCGGTTCTTTAACTTTGAGGATGTCCCCTTCCGCCTCTTCCCAGACCTTGCCGTTTTCCCGGGCAACAAGTTTGGTAAGCTCTTCCATATGCCCGATGACAAGATCCCGGAATTTAAAGAGAATTTGAGTCCGTCTTATCACCGGAGTTTGGGACCAGGCTTTATAGGCTGCCTGGGCGGCTTCGAGGACCGCCTGTAATTCCTGCCGGGTGCAGCAGGGAGCCTGGGCAATGACCTCTCCCCTGCTTGGATCGTACACATCCATCCATTTGTCTGTTGAAGAATCCAGCCATTTTCCGTTACAGCAGTACTTTAGTTTCTCAACTCCCGGCATACAACATTCCCCCTGATCAGACTATAAATTTTGATAATCAAAATTATATTTTGAATACCATAATTTATCTTAACACCGGAAATAATACCTGTCAACAAGAATTTTACAATATTAAATACAGGGAAGCTGTTCCGGAAACTGAAGTTTTGGAACGGCTTCAATTTGCTTTTTTTTGCATCCAGCACCGGGATTTTGAATATTGAAATTTTTCCGGAATATGTTATCCTTGTGCGTAAAGGATATTTTTATGTCGGACAATAGCATAGCGTCCAAAGCTTCGCGTACCGCAAGGGGACCGCAGTTCAATTTTTCAACCGACAAGGTACTTGCCATTCTTGAGTATCTGGCAAATGCCGGTGAACCGGTCCGTCTGCAGGATCTTTCGGCGGATTTGAGAATTAACGGCAGTACCGCGTCCCGTTTTCTCAAGTCGCTGGAAAAAAACGGTTATGTTCAGCAGGAGGAGGGGACGAAGCGATACTGGCTGACCATGAAAATTTGTGCCCTGTCTCACCATCTCCTCTCCAGAAACAACATTGTTTTTTATGCCGCGCCCTTTCTCAAACGGCTTTCGGATACCTTTAGGGAAGTTACCTGCCTCTCCGTTGAACAGGATATGACGGTGATCTATGTGGCAACCCATGACGGACCGGATCATATGCTCAAGTCGTTCAGTTTCATCGGCAAACAGGCGCCAATGCACTGTACCGGTTCAGGCAAATTGCTTCTCTCCAATTATAATGACGGGAGGCTTGCCGAATATGTGCGGCTTAAGGGACACATCAAACCGACGGAAAATTCAATCAGTACCCACAACGAACTCCGTGAAGAACTGGAAAAAATAACAAGGCAGGGATATTCCATAGACAATGAGGAATGTGAAATGGGGATGCGCTGCGTAGCGATTCCCGTGCGTGACTATACCGGCGCCATCATCGCCGGGCTAAGTGTTACCGGTCCCGCGGTACGCATGACTTTTGAGAAGATTCACCAAAACCTCCCCGAAATGTTCGCCGTCTCGCGGCAGCTTTCCGCGTTGCTGGGCTACGAACCCCGTGAATGATGCGGCGCCCGCAGGCTAGTACTTCAGGGCGGGGAGATTCATCAAGCCGGACAGCATGCCGCGATGTAAGCAATTTTCGCTTGACGCGCGTCCTTTTCCGTGTAAATGTAAAGTATGGATCTTGAGTTTTTCGCCGACGGTGTCAGCGGGATCTGCGCCCATTCCCCTGTCGCGCCCGGCCGCGCCCTGAGATGGACAATCATAGCAAACCCCACCGCCGGCGGCTTTACCATAGGGTCGCGGTGGAAAAGGCATCACCGGGCGCTTGTCGAATACCGCGAAAAGGCTGCCGCGCTCCCCCCGCGGGAAAATTCCGGCGCTTCGGAAGCGGCGAAAAAATTCGCGCCGAATCCCCGTTTTTCGGCCTGCGGCTTTATCCCGACCACCGGCCCCGGACACGGTCGAAAAATCACCGAAGCGGTTATCGAAGAAGCGGCTTCCGGAATCAGGTCGGAGGGGAGCGCGGCGCCTTTTCACCTGATTGTAACATCGGGCGGCGACGGTACCAGCCTCGAAGCGCTTTCGGCCCTTTACAACGCTCCGGCCGCGCTCCGGGGCAATGTGGCGATTCTCCGTTTCCCGATGGGGACGGGCAACGACGGCGCGGACGCGGAGGATCTTCCCGGCGCGCTGGAGCTTCTTGTCAATCCGGTACGCCTGGAATACGCGCGGGCCCTCAGGCTGCTTGTCTCGCCGGAGGGGCCTGCCCGTTCAAAGGGGCCTTTCCTTGCCTTCAACATACTTTCGGTCGGCCTTGACGCTTTCGTGACGCACATGACCAATAAAATGAAAGGGAAGCTCCCCGGCGATTCCTACAAATTGTGGGTTGACATCGCGTCTCTTCTCTATGACAGACTTTACAAGGTTGATTTTCTCGAAGTCCGCGCCCTTGATGAACAGAAAAGGGAGATCACCGCTTTTCGGGAAAAACTGCTCCTCCTTGCGGTAGGATCTTCGGGACACAGAACCTACGGTTCCCGCAAAAAAATCCTCCCCGACTACCGCAACGTATGCGCGGTACGGCAGATGCCCCTTTACCGCAAGCTGCTCCTGAAGGGACTTTTCACCACCGGCGCCCATATACACAAACCGGAATCGATTCTCTTTAACGCCCACCGGGTGGAATTTTCAGGCTCCTTTCCCCTGCTTGCCCAGATGGACGGCGAGACCGTCCTGCTGCAAAAAGAAGATTTTCCCGCGGCCATTGAACTTGCCGATCCGGTGATACCGGTACTCAAATTGGGCGCCGGGCACGGTTCTCCCTAATACTTTTCCTTGATTTCCACCCGGGCTACCTTGCCGGCGGTTTTGAGCGCTTTGGCAAGTTTTGAGATGTCCGTGGAAACGGGGATGCTTACCAGAAAGCGGAGGCGGCTACCCTTTCCCTTGCCGGTTTCCTGGTTCACGTCCATTGACTGGCTGCGGATTCCGAAACCGTTGATTATCTTAAGGGCGGCGCCGGTGTCGGGACTGGAGTCGTGTTTGTAGTACAGTTCCAGCAGTTTGTTGCGCTCGGACGGGAAAAGCCGCTTTTCAAGCATGCTCAGGAGAATCAGGGTGACGAGGGTTAAAATTTCCGTGGCGGCCGCGGCAACGTACATGCCCGCGCCGACCGCAAGCCCTACGGCCGCGACAAGCCAGAGCGAGGCTGCGGTGGTAAGGCCCTTTACGTTGTTGCCCAGCCGGATCATGGCGCCGGCGCCGAGGAAGCCTATGCCGGACACCACCTGGGCGGCGATTCTTCCGGGATCGCCGCGATCCGGGAGGCTGAATTTCCGGGGCAGCCAGATCGAAAGCAGCATGAGAAGAGTGGCTCCCAGACAGATAAGAATATGCGTGCGCAGGCCGGCAACCTGGCGCCGGCTTGAACGCTCAAAACCTATGACAGCCCCGGCGACAAAGCTTATGCCCAGGCGCGCTATCATCGTCATTTCGGTTAAAGAAACGGAATTTTCCATACTGATATTTTATACCCGCGCCAGTATCCTTTCAATCATTTCTTCAAAAAGAAGTTCTTCCTTCCGAACCAGAACGACAAAAGAATTGTTTTCGCTCCTTCCCAGAACCGCTTCCATTTCCGCCTGATTGCGAAAGGTGGCCTTCTTCATGGGATTGCGGTAATCCTTGGCCCTGGTTTCGTACACCTGGCGGCTTATCCAGCGCCGCGTTTCAAGGGCGGCCGCGAGATACTGCCTGAAGGCCGCCGCTCCACAGGGCGCCTCCCCGCCGGTCCTGTCCGCACCGGCCCTCTGCAGCAGGGCAAGGACAGACCAGGCGTGCCGGGCCCTGTCAAGGGGGTACTCGCCGTACCAGGCCTCATAAACGCCGTGTATTTCATCCCATGTTTTAATCTTCCCTTCGCGGATATCCCGGCGGAGTTCATCTACCCTGAAGGCCGGACAGATTTGTCCGCCGATGTTTACCCATTCCCGGACGCGCCTGTCCGGCAGGGCGGGGCCGAGCAGC
Source organism: Treponema sp. (assembly GCA_031276615.1). Classification (GTDB taxonomy): domain Bacteria; phylum Spirochaetota; class Spirochaetia; order Treponematales; family Breznakiellaceae; genus JAISAK01. The sequence goes on from JAISND010000151.1 coordinate 4,558, forward strand.
GCGGAAAGGCCGGCGAAGTCAATTTCCGGCCGGGAATCGAGAAAGGCGGCGAGAGTCTTTACCGCGTAAAACTCAAGCATGCGGCGGTAAGCGTCTGCTGCCCTGAAAGGTTTTATGATGACCTGCCCCCGCCTGCTCCGTTCAAGATCAGGCGCCGGTATGATCCGCGGCCCGCCGCTTTCCGGTGCGTCCGGCCCGGCCGTGTATTCCCGGCCGTAACCCGCGTTCCGCAGCCAGGTTTCAAGCAGGGAAAGGCCGGAGATTATTTCTTCCGCCGTATCCGGCGCAAGGTAATCGGTTTCAATGCGCTGGATTTTTTTCTTCCGCCGATCCCTGTTCCGGGCCTTCCATGAATTCCGCTCCAGGGCGTAGAGATTGTACATCCAGAAATAGGCGGGCATCACCTCAAGCCGGTTTTTGTGTACGTTGTTGTTGACCAGCGAGAAAGGGAAGGGGATGTTGAGCTCCGAGGGGTATTCGCCCTTTACGACAAGCACGAAGGAAACAAAACGGCTTGAATGTTTGAGGCTTACCGCGAGGCCCGGCCAGAAACCGCGGCCTGCCCGGATCTCCCCGTCGTTGGCGCGGCTGTTGTGATTGGACCCGATGGTAGCGGCGGCCGCCATGTTCGACATGCCCTGGATAAGGCAGGCGACGAGGAAGGAATTGTTGTGATGCTGCTCATGGACAGGGAAAATAAGGTTGTTGAGAATTTCACAGCAGGAAACGGTTGAATTATCGCCTAACACCGAATGGATAAGGCGCGCCCCGTATTTCAGGTTACAGTTCCTCCCCATGACAAAACGCACCGCCTTTGATCCGTAAAAGACATGGCAGCCGTAACCGACGATTCCGTTTACCATTTCGACGCCCTCTCCGATCTGGCTTGGTTCCTCTTCCGAAGAAAGGACGCTTACGTTTTTAAGTTTGTTCGCCCCCTTGATGTAGGCGCAGCTTCCGATGGCCGTGTCCTTGATGATGGAGCAGCTTTTAACCACCGTGCCGGAATCGATTGTCCCGTAACTCCCCAGTTTTCCGCCCCAGCGTTCCTGGGTAATTTCCTTCAGGCGTTCTGTCATTTCCGTATCGTCCCGGTAGGCCGCCCAGAGGTAGGCGTCGGCGGGGATCATGTCCGCGAAGGGAAGGATGGACCTTCCCCCGGATTCGTTCATTACGTCGATCCAGACGCGGACATCTTCGCTTTCCCCTTCTTTTATCACGCCGTTGCCGAATTTCGCGTGATTGGTTGTCTGCAGCTCGTCTATCCGCGAGAGTATGCAGTTGTCCCCGATGATGTAGTGGGAAATATAGGAACAGTCCTGTATGGCCGTATCGTTTCCGATGTCGCAGGAGATAACCGTGCTGTTTCTTATTCCGGCGGGAATGCGGAAGTCGTGGTGCTTGAGGAGTATGTCCCGCAGCGTTCCGATCCGTATGAGGCCGTAAAAGCTGCAGTTCCGGATCAGGGCCGGCTCAAAGGGATCGGTCACGAAAAAATTATTCCAGTCCGGGCAGTAATTTTCGTTTTTCACGAGAATCTCAATTTCATGGGATTTGAGTTTCCGCCAGTTTTTTTTAACTGTCTGCCGGTTTCTCAGCCAGTATTCGTCTTTCCCTTCGGGAAGGAATTCGCCGGGTATAAAATCATACCCGTATCTGTCGGAAGGTAAAATATTGATTTCCCGCATAAGAACGTTCCTTATTTTTGTCCATTCATAACGGCAAGAAGCCTCTGGAAACCCGAATTGGGTTTTTTAAGCTCCCGTGAACCCCTGGTGATTTTACAGAGGGAAATTCCGAGATCCCGCGCAATCTCCCTCTGGGGAACCTTCCGTTCAAGGGCCTTGACCAGCGCCCACCGCGCCGCGATGTCGGCCGTTTCCGCGGGCGTCAGAAGGCAGCGCAGAAAAGATTCGACAAGCCCCGCGTCGTTTGTCCTGGAAAGGGCAAAGGCCAGTTCCGCCAGATTTTCATTTACCCTGGGATCGTTGTTTTTCATGAACCGATTATAGCCCAAAGACCCTCCGCGCCGCAACAAAGGCGTCCCCGCCGCGGCTTCGGAGTAAACGCACATGGCGCCGTATACGCTACGGTGACCGGTACGCCGCCAGTACGCGGTCTATTTCCCCAAGGCTGTGGTCTTTTACTTCCCGCAAAATTTCCGCGGCTGAAAGTTCGGGGCGGCGGCGTCTGAAAGCCGCGGCCTGGGGGAGCAGCGTTGTGAGGAGTTCCCGTTTTTCACTTTCCAGGTTCAGGAGGAATACGCCGGTTCCTGTCCGGGGAATTTCGATGGCGGCCAAACCGGAACGGTACAGGGAAAGAAATTCCGCGGCGCCCATCCGCGCCTTGCCGGAGGCGAAGAGCGTCAGTACCCGTGAACCGGCCTGTCCCGGCCCGCGCTTTTCAGCCCTTTCCTGCCGTATTCTGACGGGCGCGCCCCTGCCCGGAACCGGGTATACCCCGGCCTCCATGAGCGCGGCCTTCTCCTCAAGGCGCTTCCGGTACATGCGCAGCGCGGCGGTTTCGTAGCAGCGCCGCCCCGGCCCGTCCGTTCCGCGGCCCGTTTCGGCGCCGCCGCCCTCCCCGGGAGGCGCGCCGGCGTCCGGTTCTTCCGCGGGCAGGAAGGGGCTGCGGTAGAGAAACGCCGAGAGAAGCCCCTCAAAGGTCGAAAACCTGTTCTGCCTTCTTTCGAAAAAGGGGTACACGTAGGAACCTCTGGCGTAGACCCTTCCGCCGGGATAGGAAAAATCCGCGCCGAAAATTTCGATATGCTCCGCCCCCAGGCTCTCCGCCAGGGACAGACAGGCGTAGGTAACGTTGGCGCCGGAGGTGTCGATGCGGGGAATGGGACGCCAGTACCGGGAGATGTACAGGGCAAGCGGGTGGCCTCCCGAAAAGAAAAAAGGCGAATCCGAAAAATCCGCGAGCAGGGGAGGGCTGGCGATGTCAAGGAAGAGGGGTATCTTCCGCGCGTTTATTCCCATAAAGTGGTAACAGCTGATGTGCTGGCAGTCAATGGAAACCGCCGCGTCGGGCTCCAGGCCTTCCTTCAGCAGGCAGGGAAGGCTTGTGTCGGCCGCGATAACGAAGGGTCTGTTTTTTCCCCGCAGGCGGGACGCAAGCAGGGGAAGCTGATCGTCCAGGGAGGGTCCCGCGGCGCATATCGCGGCGTTTCGTACCGGCGCAAAGCTCGTGTCCTGCGCCCCGGCGGTTTTCAGGTTGCGGATGATATTTGAAAACCAGCGGGTGCCGAACCAGGCCTGAACCGAATAGTCCGCCGAGATTTTTTCCAGACTGTCCTGGATGGCCCGCGCCGCGGCGCCGAAACGGGCCGCGTCCCGGTCAATTCTTGCGCGTAACGGGAAAACCCGCAGGCCCCCGCTCAGGGCGGGCCGGTAATGTTCAAGGATGCACGCCTGCAGGGCCTCCGGCGGCGGGTCTACCATCAGGAGAAAACGGGGATCCCCCAGGATATCCAGGTATTCCTTTGAGCAAAACAGTTCGGCGATTCCGTTTATATCGTATTCGACGACAAGCACCAGAAAAACATCGTCCCGGCGCAGGGCCGCCGCGGCCGCGAAACCGCCGCCCAGGCCGAGAAAAACGACAAAGCCCTCATCCTTCAGGGTGGATACAAGCCGTTCCCCTTCCTTGCGGGGATCCACCATCGAATGCAGGGGATGGGCGTTTCCCGATTCGTCCCTCAGGGCAGGCACGATTTCACGGGAACGGGTTTCGGGAAAGCGGTAGCGTCCCAGAGTCGTTTCCGCCGCCGTAAGCCTTGAGCAGAGCTCCGGATTCCGCGCGGAAAGGGCAAGGAGATTCCGCTCGAAGGTAAAACGTTTATCCACGTCCGTTTTCCCCCCAGGCGGCGGCCAGGTTTCGCAGGTCTTTCCGTATCGAATCCGCCGTATCCTTTCCGCCGAGAAGGGGTGACAGTTCCTTCCGGAGAATTCCGGAAAAACGGGGATCCTCAAAAGCGCGGTCAAGAACGTCCAGGGCAAGGGCCGCGCGGCCCGGCTTCAGGGGAAATTCCCTGAAGCGGAAATCCCGGG
>JAISND010000202.1 GCA_031276615.1 Treponema sp.
GTCCGCTCGATCTTTATATTGGGATTCGCCGCCTCAAATTCCTGGATGTACCGCTCTTCAATGCGGGTACGGTTCGGATCCTCATGGGTCCAGAAAGTAAGGGTGACGGGACCGCCGGACTGCTGCTGGCCGCCCGCCGCGAAAAGCGTTCCCGGAATTACCAGGGAGAGGGTGATAAACAGTAAACCGATTTTTTTCATAATTTCCTCCTGAATGAAAATTTTTACGCTTGAGTCTGTTTCAAAACAGCCGTACTCCGAAACGGTCTTCGGTTACTCTAATTGTGGTACCAAATGAATTTTTTCGCAAGTGTTTTCGGCAGCTTTTCCCGCGCTGTTCCCGGACATTCCGCGAATGTAATTCGCAGAATGCCCGGAATTGCCGGTTGTAATTGTTTGTCAGGCAATGAATTGGTTAATTCCCTGCCTGACAAACTCAAGTCTGCGGTGTATCAAACAACTGATAGCTTTTGAGCATGTTTTTCAGCCCCCGGAGTACGTGGGCTTCCATAAATTTCCGCGCGTCTTCGGCGCGGTGTCTGGAAATGGCGCCGATAATTTGCATATGTTCCCTGGTGGACTGTATATAGTGGTCCGTATCGGAAATGGTTTTGCCCTTTGAAGCCCCGTTCCACAGGCTCATGAGGAATGTATGCAAACGCTCGTTGTTTGCCGCCTCCCAGACAGCTACATGAAAGCGCTGGTTGTAGTCATTAAAAATTTCCGTGGTAATGTTGGGCAATTGTTTGTCTATTCTGCCGGTCAGTTCGGATATTTCCCTGACATCCATACTGTTTTCGGCGGCGCAAAAAGCGGCTTCACCCTCAAGAAGGCGGCGTATTCTGTAATGATCTTCGATAAATTTGACTCCAATAGCCCTGACCAGGGCATGTTTGTTCATTCGAAGTTCTATAAAACCCTCGGCCGCAAGGGTCTGAAAGGCTTCCCGTATGGGGGTACGGGAAATACCCAGCTGTTTGCTCATTTCCGTTAATGATAAGGACTGGCCTTCTTTAAATTCACCGGCAAGGATAGCTCTTCTTAATTGCGAGGCGATACGCACCCGCATGGGCATAACATCTATGGATTCCACATTAGATACCTGATTCGACCATCTTTATGAATGGCATCCTAACATTTATGAAATGATACGTCAATTAACAGGGCGAGCGCATATAAACGTGATACCCCGCCCTGCCGATATTCCACCCTGTTTTTTCCCGCCCACGATACTTCCCCCTAACACATGCGTTCACCCTGCTTCCGGACAAAGGCCTGTTTCCGGCCGGAAAACAGAAAACCGTTGCGGAGACCACAGGCATAATCCTGCTTTTTTTATATGCGCTGGCCCTGCGTCAATTAAAGGAGGCGATCTCAAAATAACCGATTTTGAAACAGGTTCAAAAAACTGTTGCTTTTTCAGATAAACCATAGTAAAATATCGTATACAAAATACGATATTTTGTTTTAAAAGGAAAGTTGAATGCACGCGATAGAGAAGATCCTTGCCAGGGCATGCGGCGGCGTGAAGATTCAGGCCGGAGAGATCGTCAACGCAAAAATAGATTTTGCGGAAATAAACGATTTGTACCTGCAAACCCTGTATTCCTTTAAGGAAATGGGCGGAACAAAAGTCTGGGACAATACCCGTCTGGCCTTTGTGTTTGACCATTACGCGCCGGCGCCGACGATTCAGACGGCCCAAATCCACCGGGAAATGCGGGATTTCGCGAAAGAGCACGGGCTGAAGTATCATTTTGATACCAACGCCGGAGTCTGCCATCAGGTAATGGTGGAGGCCGGCCTTGTCTATCCCGGCATGATCGTCGTCGCCACCGATTCCCATACTACAACCCACGGGGCGCTGGGCGCCTTCGGGACCGGCGTGGGCGCCACCGATATGGCCACCATAATGATTTCCGGCGAACTCTGGTTCCGTGTACCGGAGATTGTCGAAATTCGCATTAACGGCACGCCCCCGCGGGGCGTCTACCCGAAGGATGTAATTCTGCACATTCTGGGAAGCCTCAAGGCCGACAAGGCGGTGTACAAGGCCATTGATTTTACCGGCTCCTACGTGGAAGGACTGGATCTTCCCGGCCGCATGGTTCTCTGCAATATGGCCGTGGAGATGGGAGCCAAAACCGCGTATATGCAGCCCAATAAAGCGGTGCTGGATTATGTTTCCGGACGGGCGGTACGGCCCATTGAGACGCAGACCACCGATCCGGGCTATGCGTATTCGGAGACCTGCGTTTTTGATGTCGACAGGCTCTCTCCCCGGATCGCGGTGCCCCACAGCGTGGACAATGTGAAACCCATAGAGGAAATCGGGGATGTGGAAGTTAACCAGGGCTTTGTGGGCGCCTGCACCGGCGGCAGGGTGGAGGATATCGCCCAGGCGGCGGAAATTCTGCGGGGCGAAAAAATTCCCCCCTATGTCCGGCTGGTGGTCATTCCGGCGTCGGCGGCCGTACTGAAGGAGGCGATACGGCTCGGCTACATCCAGGATCTGATGGATGCCGGCGCCACCCTTTCCACGCCCGGCTGCGGCCCCTGTCTTGGCGCCCACGAGGGGGTTATCGCGCCGGGTGAAGTCTGCATCACCGCGTCGAACCGGAATTTTCCCGGCCGCATGGGCAGCAACGGCGCGCGGATATATCTGGCCTCTCCGGCAACGGTGGCCGCTTCGGTACTGAAGGGCAAAATCACCGATCCCCGGACTTTGCTATAGGAGGTATCATGCGGACACAATTCAGCAGCAGGGCCCTGGTACTGGGCAGGAATATCGATACGGATCAGATTTTCCCCGGACGCTTTCTGGAAATCGTAGACCCCGGGGAAATCGGAAAACGCTGCCTTTCGGGGATAGACCCCGATATCGCGGGCGGTTTTCCCAAAGACGGCGTCATCGTCGCGGGAACCAACTTCGGCTGCGGTTCCAGCCGGGAACACGCGGCCATTGCCCTCATTCAAATGGGCGCCGGCGTTGTAGTGGCCGAATCCTTCGCCCGCATATTTTTCCGTAACGCCATAAATCTTGGCCTGCCCCTTGTCACCTGCCCCGGCGTCAGCGCCCGGCTGCAAACCGGAGATGAGGTGACGGTGGACATAATCGCGGGCAAAATTACCATCGCCCGGACCGGGGAAGTCCTGTCCTGCCCGCCGATGAGCGGGCACGCCATGTCCATTTTGTCGGCGGGCGGCATCAAGCCCCTGTTCAGAAAACGCCTGCAGGGGGAAAGCCCGGCTGTCAACCGGCAGCGCTGAAAATATCCCGTTCAAAGATCTTCAAAACCTTGGTGGGGCATTTTTCCACGCAGGTTCCGCAGGAAGTACATTTGGACAGATCGATTATGGGGATGTTACTGTCCAGGGTGATGCAGTTTTGGGGACAGTTTTTTACGCAGAGGCCGCATTTGATACAGCCGATCTTGCAGCCCTTGCCCACCATCTGCCTCACCGGATTCCGGTTGGAGCAGAGCGGCATGGCGCCCTTCTGATCCCTGGGTATGCCTTTAAGAAGCTGCTGGGGACACTCGTTGACGCAGAGCCGGCAGCCGGTGCATTTGGTATAATCCACTTTTGGGAGACCGTCCGGGCCCATGCCAAGGGCGCCGAATTTGCATACCCTTACGCAGTCGCCGAAACCCAGGCAGCCCCAGGCGCAGAGTTTTGTTCCGCCCGCCGAAAGTTTGGCGCCCCGGCACGTCTGAAGGCCGCTGTAGCTGCCCTTGAGTTTGGCGTGGTTCCTTGAACCCTGACAGGAAAGCACCGTAACCATCTGTATCACGGCCCCGGCCCTGACGCCGACGATTCCGGCTATCTTTTCCGCCACGGCGGCGCCGCCCACCGAACAGCCGCCGGTACCGGTCGTCCCCGCGGCAACCGCGGCCGCGTAATTGTCGCAGCCGGGGAATCCGCAGGCCCCGCAGTTCGCGCCGGGCAGCGCTTCCCGGACCCGATCCGCCAGCGGATCCCTGGGCACCGCAAAGAATTCACAGAAAAAGCCAAGGGCTGTTCCCAGAATGAACGCGAGAACAAAGGCAAATACCGCGGTAATAATAATTATGGTCATTGTACAAGTCCTTTGAAACCCATAAAGGCGATTGAAAGCAGGGCCGCTATAACAAAGAGGATGGGCGTACCCCTGAGAAATTTCGGAACCGGGCTGGTTTTTAGCCGTCCCCGTATTCCGGCCAGGAGCAGCAGCGAAAGGAGGAAGCCCATCGCGACGCCCAGGGAGTATACCACCGATTCGATAAAGTTGAAGCCCTTTGAAATGTTTTCCAGAGTCACCGCCAGAATTGCGCAGTTGGTAGTGATCAGCGCAAGGTAGATGCCCATTGCCCCGTAGAGGGCGGGCGCCGACTTTTTAAGGTAGAATTCGACAAGCTGCACAAGGGCGGCTATGACCAAAATGAAAACCAGCAGCTGCAGAAAAACCAGTCCCAGCGGTTCCAGAATGAATTTGTAAATGGGCCAGGTGACGCAGGTAGCAAGCACCGTGACAAAGGTAACCGCCAGTCCCATGCCGATAGATTTATCCTCGTCGGTGCTCATGCCGATGAAGGGGCAGAGGGCGATAAAGCGCATCAGCACGACGTTGTCGATAAGAAAAGCCGCAAGAAATATCTTGAAAAGGTTCATACCTGCCCTCCGTGGTCATGTGTTCCGCCCGCGTCAGGCGCGTCCGCGGGGCCGGCCGATCCGCAGTGGCCGCCGGATTCCGCGCCGGGCGCCGCCGGGGCCTTCAGCCGGGATTTGAGGTACAGGTTAAGGGCTATGAAAAGCGAGAAAACAAAGAAGCCCCCCGGCGGCAGCACGAAGAAGAGGATGGGCTGGTAGCCGGCGGGAAAAATCTGCGCGCCGAGAATGGCGCCGCTGCCAAGGAGTTCCCGTATCAGGGAAATGCCGGCAAGTACCCAGGTGTAGCCGATGCCCATGCCCAGGGCATCGGCGATAACGCAAGCCACGGGCTGTTTGGAAGCGAAGCCCTCAACCCTGCCCATGATGATGCAGTTCACCACGATGAGGGGGATGAACACGCCCATCGCGCTTGACAGATCCGGAAACCAGGCTTTAAGCACGTAATCAATCACCGTGGTAAAGGCCGCGATGATGATGATAAAAACCGGAATACGGATCGAATCGGGAATGAGCTTTCTGAAGATGCTGATCACCAGTTCCGACATGAGGAGTACGAAGGTCATGGAAAGGCCCATTCCAATTCCGTTGGCGGTTGCGGTGGTTACCGCGAGGCTGGAGCAGAGGCCAATCATCAATATCAAAAGAGGATTCTCCCGGACAAGGCCGTTGGTAAAAATACGGAAAAGCTGTTTCATTGCGCCCCTCCTTCTGTTGCTCCGGAAACCGCGCCGGCTTCCGTCCCGTCAAGCCAGGCGGCAGCCCCGAGGCCCGCCGCCCTGACCGCGGCGCTTACCGCGCTGCTTGTAACGGTGGACGCGGTAATCGCGGCTACGTCATCCTTCACTTTAAAAGGATCGTTTACCGATTTTCCCGCAAACTGGCCGTAAAAGGTGATTCCCCCGGCGCGATCCACAAAGTAGGACCCGGACGCCGCGTTTGCCCCCAGCCCCGGCGTATCGGAATGTTCAAGAATTTTTACCCCGGCGATTTTCCCGCCGGCGCCGACGCCCACAAGCACCTTTATGGGGCCGCCGTAGCTGGCCCGGGAAAGCCGCAGGGCGGCGCCGATTCTTTCGCCGTTCCGCAGGGCCGCATACTGCTTTTCTATGCTGACCGACGGATCGGGGCTTTCGATATCCGATACTTCCCTGAAGCTGTCCGCATCGGGGAAGAGGTCTTTAAGCGAATTTTCCAGATCGGCCTGCTGGCGCAGGGCGATGATCTTCGCCGTACCGGAGTACACAAAGGCCAGCATGACGCAGGCGGCCGTCGCGAAACAGGCAAGGACAAGGCCAAGTTTGACCATTCCCGAAAAATTTCCGGTTTTGCTCATTTCGCCGCCTCCCCGGGGGAAGCCGCCCCGGACGGCGGCGCCGGTTTTTTCTTCGGCACGAAGCCGTATTTGCGGGGCAGCAGTTTGTTCAGGAAGGGCGTGACGCCGTTCATAATGAGAATCGAATAGCTTACGCCCTCGGGGTAGGTTCCCCATTTGCGTATCAAAACGGAAATAATTCCCGCGCCTATTCCGAAAAGAATTTTACCCTTCGCGGTAAGCGGTGTGCTGACATAATCGGTAGCCATAAAAACCGCGCCGAAGAGGAGACCGCCGCTCAGTACGGCGAACAGGGGGTCCATCCCCAGAGCCAGGGAGCAGAGAAAGGCGGCCGCGGTCATGGAAACCGGCGCGCGCCAGTCAATGGTCTTTGTCGCGAGCAGAAAGACAAAGGCCGCGAGGATCAGAAGGATTGAAGATTCTCCGATGCAGCCCGCGCGGAAACCCAGGAACAGGGTTTTTATCGTCGGCCAGTAAGAGTCCGACGGGGAAAGCCCCGCGGCGCTGAAGAATTTCCCCACCGCGCCGATGCCCGCGCCGGACTTGATTATGCCCAGCGGAGTAACCCCGCTGACCCCGTCCACAAGTCCGGCGCCGCTCATGCCGGCCGTAAGCCTGAGGACAAAACTCCTCTGCGGCTGATGCCAGACGGTGAGGGCTGCCGGAAAACTCATGAGGAGGAAGGCGCGGCCGACAAGCGCCGGGTTGAACACGTTCGCGCCGAGCCCGCCGAAAAATTCCTTGGCGACAATCACCGCGAAGATCGCCCCGAGGGCGGTCATCCAGAGCGGGGTAGCGGGCGGGATAACCAGCGCGAGGAGCAGCCCCGTAACGCCGGCGGAAAGATCCCCGGCCCGCGCCTGCTGTCCGGTGAGCAGCCTGAACAGGGCTTCGGCGGCTATGGCGGCTGACGCCGAAACTATGATGTTGAGCAGCGCGGGCAGCCCGAAGATCGCGATTCCGTATATCGAAACCGGCGCCAGCGCGACAAGCATGTTCCGCATCAGCGCCGCGGAATTGACCGGGGACGCGATGTGGGGGCTTGACGCGAGCAGGGGCAGGAATTGGCCCGCGGGGGCCTGGGGTTTTGCCTGATTTGCCGTATTGATTTCTTCCATAAGAGGGTTCTCCTTAGTTTTTGGCCGCGGCTCCGGCGGGGGCTGCCTCCGCGCCGGCCTGCCGCGCTGCCGCCGCTTTCGCGGCCGCCTGGACAGCCTGCTGCCGAATCCGCAGGCGCTGCTTGCCCACCCGGAAACGCTGTACCAGCCTGATTCTCGCGGGACACATATAGGTGCAGCTGCCGCATTCGATACAGTCCATCAGGCCCGCTTTGGCGGCGTAATCCAGATCCTCCGATTCAAGGCTGATGTTCATGATCACCGGGGAAAGCCGGCAGGGACAGTTGCGTATGCAGCGGCAGCAGCGTATGCAGGAACCTTCGGCTTCGGCGATGGTTTCTTCTTTGGTCATCAGGATGATTCCGGAGGTGTTTTTCTGGACAGGTACTTCCAGGGAAGGAACGGCCGTTCCCATCATGGGGCCGCCGAACAGGATCTTCACAAGCCGACCGTAGTCAATATCCATGAATTCCGGGGGAAGATCCTTGAGGAGAGTCCCGATGGGCGCGCGGATATTTTTGGGAGTCCTGCAGGCGCCGCCCGACACGGTGAGGTCTCTGTCGATGAGGGGCTTGCCCAGGGTAAAGGCTTCGGCAATGGCGACAAGGGTGCCGACGTTCTGCACGATGCAGCCCGAGTCCATGGGCAGGCCGCCGGAGGGCACTTCCCTGCCGGTGAGGGCGGTGATCAGCATCTTCTCGCCGCCCTGGGGGTAGCGGGTACGGCAGAGGCCGATTGAAATCTCGCCGGGAATGTTACCCAGCCGCAGTTCCCGCTCGATCATGGGGATGAGTTTTTCCTTGTTGTCTTCCATGCCGATGATGGCGCGCTTAACCCCGGTGATCTTCATCACGATGGAAAGACCCCTGACAAGGAGGTGGGGCTTTTCGGTCATTACCGCTTCGTCGGTGGTAAGGTAGGGTTCGCATTCCGCGCCGTCGGCTATGATGATGTCGATGGGCTTGTTCGGGGGGGGGGAGAGTTTTACATGGGAAGGAAAACCCGCTCCTCCCATGCCGAGGATTCCCGCTTCGCGGATCCGCGCGAGGGCTTCCTCTTTTGTGCAGCCAAGGGGATCCAGGGGCGGCATGAAGAGGTCCGCCGCCTGTTCGCCGGCGCCTTCCGCCGCTTCCGGAGGCGGCGCTTCGATAACGACGCACAGCCCGTCGGTATTGTTGGACTGGGTCCGGGGCTCGATTTTTTTTACGATTCCGGTAATTGACGCGTGAACCGGCACGGTCATGGGGCCGGGGGCGGCGGCGTCGGCAATTTTTTGTCCCCGGACAACATGGTCGCCCACGTTGACCAGCGCCCTGTTCGGCGCCCCGAA
>JAISND010000256.1 GCA_031276615.1 Treponema sp.
CCGTTAAAATACACCATGGGGCCTTCTGTCCCGATGGCGATCCTGTAGGGTTCCGCGCCTTCTATCGCGCGGCCCGTGCAGATAATAATTTCCGTCCCCCCTGCCATCAGGGCTTTGAGGACCCGCAGGGTTCTGGCGCCAAGGACGTTGTCCGGCAGGAGGGCGGTACCGTCAAGATCAAGGGCAAGGGCTTTTATCGCCTGGGGATTAAGCTGTTTCGGCATGATAGAAACAGGGTATTCGATCCCCGCGGCAAATGCAAGGCGGTACGGTTCCCCGGGCATGTACCCGGCCTTTCAATGAAATATCAGATAATTCTTCTTTACAGTTGATATTCATTATGCTATATTGATTTTCAGGCTGAAACTTTTCGGTGGAAACACGGAGTCGGACCATGTCAGTAAAGGTAATCAATGCCTATAATACCATTGATCCGGAGACGGAAACCCACTATGCGTATTATACGACGGTTTTCAATACAGCCCAATATCCGCAGGTGCACGATTTTTATGAGATAGACCTGGTAACGGACGGCAGCCTGCAGTTTACTATGGGTGAACGGATTCTGAATCTTCCGGCGGGGAGCCTGCTCTGGGTACGGCCGGGCGATGTTCATTCCAAGGCTTTGCCTGAAACGGGCGCCCACATCAACCTTGCCTTTCCCGCCGGGGCGGTGACCAAGCTGTTTGAATTTCTCTATGACAAAAAAACCTGTGACGCCATGACGAGCCGCCCTTATTGCCCGCCGGTGGTATTAAGCCCTGCCGAGTGCGGCGCCCTGCGGCAAAAAATGATCAGCCTGAGCCTGATACCGCCGAACATGAAAACCCGAATGCGTACCCAGCTCAGGCTGTTGCTGGCGGAAATAATCAACTCCTGCCTGATAGAGGTGTTCCGCGGCGAAAAGGAAGAAACGGAACAGGCCGCCCCGCCCCTCTGGCTGAGGGAAGCCCTTGCCGAACTTGAAAAACTTTCAAACCTGTCGGAGGGAACCGGTTTTCTGCGGAAACATACGGGCAAAACCAGGGAGCATATCTGCCGCAGTTTCAGAAAATATCTCAACGCCACGCCTTCCGATTATATCTCCAGGCTCAGGCTGAATTATGTGGCCAACATGCTGCTCCACTCGGATCGTGAAATTCTGGATCTTGCCTATGAAGCCGGCTTTGAAAACATCAGTTACTTCTACGAAAGATTCAGGCGGGCCTTTCACGTTTCCCCCCGCAAATTCAGGGAGATGAACGGAACCGGCTGAAAGCTTTGGCGGGGTTCGGCCTGAATATTTTTCGAAATATTCAGGCCGGAACACAGGCTAGTAAGGTATAAACCGTGCCCAGCCTTTTTCATGTTCTTCTATGCCCAAAATCTCCCTGGCTGTTTTAACATAGTAGCGGTAATTTTCAAGGGGGGTGCCGTTTGGGATACGGTGGTCAAGGGCAAAACACGTGCCGCCGCCGCGCATAAGGGGCTGCAGCTTGTAATCCAGCTCTCTGCGAATCTCTTCCCTGCTCCGGCGCAGCACATGTTTGTCAATGCCGCCTAACACCGCAAATTTCTTCCCGTATTTTTTTCGCAGTTCGACAATGTCCATGCCGGCCGCGGGTTCACAGGGATAAAAAATATTCACCCCGGCTTCGATAAAGACATCCATCACGGGATTCATGTTTCCGTCGCTGTCCTGGGAAAACAGCCTGGTTCCCCTGGAACTGAGCATATCCCAAATTCTGCGGTAATAGGGGCGGATGAATCCGTTTATCTGGGCGGGGCCGAACATAGGCCCGCTCTTGCCCGCCATATCCTCATGCACGGTAAGGCAGTCGATCTGAATGTACCGGCTGACTTCTTCCAGTACCCGGAAACTTGTATCCGAGGCCGTCTGGATAATGTCCTGAATAAGCTCAGGATCCTCATAGCACGAGAGACAGAGGTGTTCCTCCCCCATAAGTTCCCGGGGAAGATCAAAGCCGCCGGGGATATTGGCCTGTATCAGCGCGCCCGCGGCCCGCCGCGCTCCGGCCTTTTCAATATCGTTCATATTGATTCGCTCGCCGGCATATTCAAACATGTGCTTCATCCCGAGCCAGTCATCCATTGTTTTTACCGGATACACAAAGGGCATGGGAATGGTTGCGGTAGCCTTGACACGTTTCGCCATGCGGCCCCAGGAATCGCGGAGGATAACGTAATCGGGCGTATCCTCAATGATTTCTTCCTTTTGAAGATGTATGGCGCCGGTTTTTCCCACCTCTATGGCTTCCACATAATCAAATCCGAAATCGGTAAGGTCAAGCTCGCCCGGAGCCGCGCCCTGGGCAATCCACTCTTTGTCAAGGCCGACGAGGAGGCCCATTGTTTCGCTGAGCATATCCCGTTTCGCGCCCCCAAAGGTCATATAGGTGATAAATTCTTCGCGGTCCCATTTCATGTTTGCTTTCTCCGTACAAAGATTGTAGAATCTGTAAGGGGATTTATCTTCTTTTAAGATGATATTTATTATGCTATGTTGATATTGTATCCGTATGACTGAAAATCTTTCGGCGCTGCTCGCCTTCGGCGCGGGGCTGCTTTCGTTTCTGTCGCCCTGCGTGCTTCCCCTTATCCCTTCCTACCTCTGCATCATGGGCGGCGTCTCGCTGGAAGCCGAAAAAACGCCGGCGGAAAAAACAGCCGGGGCCGCGGCAGGCGGCGCTTTGGAAGGGGCGGCAAAGCCCCGCCTTGTGGCGGGCACCCTCAGTTTCATCCTCGGCTTCAGCGCCGTCTTTGTCGTCCTGAGCGTCCTCCTTTCCGCGACCTTTTCCCTTATGGGGGGCATTAGCCGCTACATCAACCTGGTATCCGGCATCGTCGTCATTGTGCTCGGCCTCAACATCATCTTCGATTTTCTTTCCTTTTTGAATTATGAGAAGCGCTTCCACCTTGCCGGCCCCCCGCGGAACATCGCGGGAACTTTCCTCGCGGGAATGGCCTTCGGCGCGGGCTGGACCCCCTGCGTGGGCCCGGTTCTGGGAAGCATACTGCTCCTTGCGGGGCAGAGCGGCAAAATCCCCACGGCCGCCCTCTACCTTGCAAGTTATTCGGCGGGCCTCGGCCTGCCCTTCCTCCTGGCCTCGCTCTTTCTTGGCCGTTTCCTGAAAACCGCGGCAAAACTCCGCGCCCGCATCCCCCTCATACGGCGGACAAGCGGGGCGCTGCTCATTGTCATCGGCCTTTTCATGCTGACCGGGCGCTACCAGGCGCTGAATATCCTTATCCAGAAGTGGCAGTGGAATTACATAATCTGGGCGGAAGACAAGGCCCTTCCCTTCCGGCTTTTTGCCGAATGGCTCAGCCGCCTGCAGGAAATATAGGAAGCCGGCACGATTCCCTGACAAGGCTGAACAGAATGGAGTATAGTTATACCATGAAAAGAACATTGCTTGTAACGGGTTTGATCCTTCTTCTGCCTTTTTGGGTTCGGGCTGATGATCCGACGGGGCCGGGGGTGATTAAGGCCTTTCGGGAGGCGGATCTTCCGGTTGAGGAAAACGGAATCAGGCCGATAGATTTTGAACTGCCCCTTCTTGACGGTACGCGGATGAAACTTTCGGATCTGAAGGGCAGGCCGGTCTTTCTCAATTTCTGGGCCACCTGGTGCGGCCCCTGCCGTTCCGAAATGCCTTCGATGGAGGCGGTCTACAAACGCCTTAAAGACCGGGGCTTTGAAATTCTGGCGGTGAATCTCGGCGAGGATTCAAAACAGGTTTCCCCGTTTATGAAAAGATACAAACTCACTTTTCCCGTTGCGCTTGACACGGACGGCCAGGCAGGGAGCCGCTACGGAATACAGGCGATTCCCACAAGCTACATTATTGACAAACGGGGCCTTATCGTCTCGCGGGTGGTCGGCTCCATTGCCTGGAACAGGCCGCGCATTGTCGCCGCCTTTGAAGCGCTGCTGGAGGAATGAATCCGGGGCGGCTTCCCCGCGGAGTTTCTCTCAGCCCAGACTGGCCGCTATCGCCTCCGCGGCCGCCTTGCCGTCGGCGATGGCGCGGACAACAAGGCTTGCGCCGTTGCGGGAATCGCCCGCGGCCCAGACCTTCGGGTTGGAAGTATGGAAGCTTCCCTCGGTACGGATGTTGCCCCGCGCGTCCAGATCAAGGCCCAGGTCTTTTACAATGCCTTCCTGCACTACGTGGGTAAAGCCCATCGCAAGAAGCACCAGATCCGCGCCGATCTCAAATTCGGTTCCCGGTATGTCGGTCATGGTAAAACGGCCGTCCTTCATGGCCCAGTCAACCCTGCACACCCGGATTGAATCAACCGCCCCGTCCCTGCCGTTAAAGCATTTGGTGTTGATGGACCAGAACCGCTGCCCGCCTTCCAGGTGGGAGCTGGAAGTCTTGAGCACCGTAGGCCAGAGGGGCCAGGGCGCCGATTCGGACCGGTGTTCCGGCGGCATGGGCATAACTTCAATCTGGGTCACGGAGCTTGCGCCCTGCCGGTTTGCCGTACCCACGCAGTCCGAGCCGGTATCGCCGCCGCCGATGACTACCACCCGTTTGCCGTAAGCGGTGACGGGATCAAGGCCCGGCTCTTCCCTGCCGAGTATGCGGTTCTGGAGCGAAAGGTAATCCAGGGCCTGCACTATCCCCGCGCGCTCCCTGCCGGGAACATTGAGATCCCGCGGCTCCCTGGCGCCGATGGTAAGAAGCACGAGATCAAATGAAGATTCAAGCTGCTTCGCGTCGACAAGTTCAATCCCGCCGGGGGCCGCGGCGTCAATGCCGCCCGCCGCGGCGCGGCTGCCGTCCGCGCCCTTCGCGCCGAAACCGTAGCGGGCGCTTCCGATGCGCGTGCCGGTTTTAAAAACAAGGCCCTCGGCTTCCATCAGGCTGATGCGCCGGTCGATAAAACTTTTGTCCAGCTTGAAGTCGGGAATGCCGTAGCGGAGGTAACCGCCGGGCTTCCTGTCCGCCTCGAAAACGGTAACCGAAAAACCGGCGCGGTTGAGAAACCATGCCGCCGAAAGCCCGGCGGGCCCCGCGCCGACTATGGCGACTTTTTTGCCGTTCCTGGTTTTCGGCGGCCGGGGCCTGACAAGGTCCATTTCAAAGGCCTTTTCAATGGCCGCAAGCTCGTTCTGCCGTATGGTCACCGGATCATCGTTGGCGCCAAGCACGCAGGAAGCCTCGCACAGCGCGGGACAGACCCGGCCGGTAAATTCCGGAAAGGGGTTGGTCTCCTGCAGAATGGCCCACGCGCCGGCCCAGTCGTTCCGGTAGATCCTGTCCTGCCACTCGGGCATGACATTGGCAACGGGGCAGGCCCAATGGCAGAAGGGCACGCCGCAGTCCATGCAGCGCGCGGCCTGGGCGCGCCTGTCCCCGTCGGAAAGCCGGGTCTCGACTTCACTGTAATCGTTGATCCGTTCCTCGACAGGCCGGTATCCCGAAACCTGCCGCTTTATCTTCAAAAATCCCTTTGGATCGCCCACTCTTTTTCCTCCGTAAATCCGGTCCTTTCAAACCCGCGCCCGGACAAAGCCTGGTTTCTGTCCGCTTTTAATGTGCCGGGCGGCCGGGTTTTTCAGGACTTGACCTCGATTTCTTCCCGTTCCCGAATCTCGAAGAGCTTCCGGTCGAGTTCCGCAAGTTTCATTTCCTGGAGCGCACGTTTGTATTCAACCGGAAGCACCTTGACGAATTTCTGCCGCTGCGTGTGCCAGTCAGCCAGAATGCCCCTGGCGTACTCCGATTCCGTCCAGTAGACGTGCTTCTTGATGCAGTCCTTGACAAAATTCTCGTCTTCCTCGTTGTCAAGGCCGGAAAGTTCAACCATCCCCTTGTTGAGGAAATATTCAAAGCTGCCGTTCACATCCAGCACATAGGCGATGCCGCCGGACATGCCCGCGGCGAAATTCCTGCCCACCTGGCCGAGTACCACCAGGCGGCCGCCGGTCATGTACTCGGCGGCGTGATCCCCGGTTCCCTCCACAACGGCAAGGGCCCCCGAGTTTCGCACGCAGAAACGTTCGCCGGAAACGCCCGCCGCGTAAAGCTCGCCGGAAGTGGCGCCGTAAAGCACCGTGTTTCCCACGATGATGTTCTCGCTGGATTTGAAGGCCGACCCCGGCGGCGGCGCCACCGCGATGCGGCCGCCCGAAAGGCCCTTGCCCAGGTAGTCGTTGGTATCGCCCGCCAGACGGAAGGTTATTCCCCTGGCAAGGAAGGCGCCGAAGCTCTGCCCCGCGGAACCGGTAAAGTCGATGGTGATGAAATTTTCGGGAAGCCCCTGCCCGCCGAAGCGCCGGCTTACCTCCCAGGAAAGCATGGCGCCTACCGCCCGGTCGGTGTTCTTTACCGGCGACTTGAGCGCCGTGGGAGTTTTGTTGTCCAGCGAAGGAAGGCACTTTTCAATAAGCTGCCGGTCAAGGACATTGTCGATCCTGTGGATCTGGCTCTGCGTACAATAGGTGTCCCTGCCGCCGGGGATGTACGCGGGGCCCCCGGCGCGGCAGAGGATACGGGAAATGTCCAGCCCCGCGGCCTTCGCGGAAGCAAGGGAATTCCCCGCGCCGAAATTTTTCCGGGGGAGGAGCAGGTCGGCCCTGCCGACAAGATCGTCGAAACGGCGGAAGCCCAGGGAGGCCATGATCTCCCGCACCTCCTGCGCGAGGAAGCGGAAAAAGTTGATCAGATGCGCGCTTTTGCCGGTGAAGCGCCTGCGCAGTTCCGGGTCCTGGGTGGCGACGCCCATAGGACAGGTGTTTTCGTGACACTTGCGCATCATGACGCAGCCCAGCACGATAAGGGTCGAAGTACCGAAACCGAATTCCTCGGCGCCCAGCATGCCGGCGATTACAATGTCCCGGCCGGTTTTGAGCTGGCCGTCGGTCTGCAGCCGCACCCTGCCCCGCAGGCCGTTGCGCACCAGCACCTGGTGGGTTTCGGAAAGCCCCAGTTCCCAGGGGATTCCCGTATGGCGTATGCTTGACTGCGGGCTTGCCCCCGTACCGCCGTCGTACCCGGAGATAAGGATATTGTCCGCGTGGGCCTTGGCCACCCCCGCGGCGACGGTTCCGACGCCGGTTTCGGCAACCAGTTTTACGCTGATCCGCGCTTCGGGGTTGGCGTTCTTCAGATCGAAGATCAATTCCGCCAGATCTTCTATCGAATAGATATCATGATGGGGAGGCGGACTGATGAGGGTAACGCCCGGTGTCGAATAACGGGTTTTGGCTATCTGAACGTCAACCTTATGCCCCGGAAGCTGGCCGCCCTCGCCGGGCTTGGCGCCCTGGGCTATCTTGATCTGAAGCTCGATAGCGTTGGCAAGGTAGTCGCTGGTCACGCCGAAACGGCCCGAGGCGACCTGCTTGATCGCGCTCCTTGTCCATGTTCCGTCGGGCCGCACCGCGAAGCGCTCCGGATTTTCGCCGCCCTCGCCCGAATTTGATCTTCCCCTGATCGAATTCATCGCGACGGCAATGGCTTCGTGGGCCTCCCTGGAAATCGATCCAAAGGACATTGCCCCGGTGGTAAAACGTTTCATAATCGCCTCGACGCTTTCCACCTCTTCGACGGGAACGGCCGCGGCGGGGGAGTCCTTTACCGAGCCGGGAACCGCAAAGTCCAGCAGGCCCCGTATCACATGGGGGCTGCGGTTGATTGTATCGGCCAGCCCGCTGAACTGCCTGAATTTCGCGTAATCGCCGGTTCTGGCGGCCCACTGGAGCAGGTGAATCGTATCCGGGTTCCAGGCGTGCCGTTCGCCGTTCTTCCGCCAGCGGTACTGCCCGTCTCCGTAAAGGAGGTAATCCGCGGGATCCGCCGGTTCCCCGGATTTTTCCCAGGCTTCCAGCGCGGCGCAATAATGCCCCAGGGCCTCCCTCTCAAGCTCCGGAAAGCCCGCGCCGGCTATCCTGCTTACGGTTCCCCGGAAGCACTTTTCGATAACCGCGTCTCCCAGTCCCACCGCCTCGAAGATCTGGGCGCCCCGGTAGGAACGCAGGGTACTGGTTCCCATCTTGGACATTACCTTGAGCATGGCCTTGTTGATGCCCCTGATGTAGTTCTTTTCCGCGCGGGCATAGCCATCAAGCCTTGAACCGTCAAAGCCGCGGCAGATTCCCGCGATGGAAGCCAGGGCGCCGTAGGGAAGAACCAGATCCGCGCCGTAGCCGAAGAGCAGGGCAAAGTGCATGATCTCCCTGGGTTCCGCGGTTTCCGCGATTATCGAAGCCTTCATGCGCAGACCCTGCCGTATGAGGCCGTGATGCACGGCGCCCGCGGCAAGGAGGCTCGGTACGGGGCAGCGCCCCGCCGAAGGATCAAGGGCCTTCCTGTCGGAAAGAACCAGCAGGGAGACGCCCTCGTCGACCGCGCGGCAGGCCCCGGCAACCAGGCTGTCCAGCGCCGCTTCCAGGGCGCAGTCTTTCCCGCCCGCCGTTCCCTGCCCGCGGCTTCCTTCAAAGGTGGCGTCCAGCGTGGCGGTCCTGAAAAAACCGGGGTCTATCGCAAGCAGGGCGCGGAGATCTTCCGGAGTGATGATCGGACACAGAACCTTGATCCGCCGGCAGTGCGCTTCGGTTTCGGCAAGCAGATTCCGCTGGGGGCCCACAAAGCTGGTCAGGGTCATTACCAGGTCCTCGCGGATGGAATCAATCGGCGGATTGGTCACCTGGGCAAAGGACTGTTTGAAATAGGCAAAGACCCTCTGGTTTTTTTCGGAGAATACCGCCAGGGGGGTATCGGTTCCCATAGAGCTGGACGGCTCTCCGCCGCCTTCCGCCATCGGCAGAAGCAGGCGCTCCCGGTCTTCGCGGGTGTAGCCGAAGGCGCGTTCCATGAAGAGCAGCGCCCGGTCATCGTGAAACAGCGGTTCCGCTGAAAAGACGCCGCCGGGCCGCGTGTCCGCCGAAGCGCCTGAATCCGCAGGGGCAGTCCCGGCGTTTCCCGCCGAAGCCTGCTTCAGGGTCACTACGTTATTCCGCACCCAGTCCTGATAGGGCCTGTGCAGGGATACGCGCTGCTTCACTTCGGAGTCGGGGATGATCCTCCCTTCGGCCATATCCACAAGGAGCAGCTTCCCCGGCAGTAGCCGGCCCTTGTACACAAGTTCCCCGGGCCGGAAGTCCTGAACCCCGGTTTCGGAAGCCATAACGATAAGATCGTCCCGGGTAATGCTGTAACGGGAAGGCCGCAGCCCGTTCCGGTCAAGGGTGCCGCCGACATAGCGGCCGTCGCAGAAAACCATGGACGCGGGCCCGTCCCAGGGTTCCATGACGCAGGCGTGGTATTCATAGAAGGCCTTGAGTTCTTCGGGAATGGGGTTTTTGTCGTTCCATGCTTCGGGGATCAGCATCATCAGCGCCTGGGGAAGACTCCTGCCGGACATGACGAGGAGTTCCAGGGCGTTGTCAAAGCTTGCCGAATCGCTTTTTTCCGGTTCCAGAACCGGAAGAATTTCCTCAAGCGTGCCGGCGCCGAATTCGCCGAAACGCGGATGGGAGAAAAGGGCCTCCCGGGCGGCCATCCAGAAACGGTTTCCCCTGATGGTGTTTATCTCTCCGTTATGTGCAATCATGCGGAAGGGCTGGGCAAGGGGCCAATTGGGAAAAGTATTGGTGGAAAAACGGGAGTGCACCAGGGCAACCGCGGTGGAAACCAGTTCATCGCTCAGCTCCGGAAAGTATTCCCTGAGCTGGGATGACATCATCATGCCCTTGTATACGATGATCCGCGAGGAAAGGGAAGGTACATAGGCTTCGATACCCCGGGAACGCAGGGACTTCTCGAGCCGCTTTCTGAAAACGTAGAGCCGGAAGTCCAGATCCGGTACGCCGCTGTCCGCCGCGCCCCCGGAGACCGCGCCGGGGGACTGTGCCGGAACCAGTACCAGTTGTTTTATCGCCGGTTCCGCCGCGCGGGCAATAAGCCCCACGACGCCGCTCTGAACCGGCACATCCCGAAAGGCCAGCGCCCTGAGGCCCGTCCTCGACGCGCACTCATCGATGTCCGCAAGGATCCGCTCCGTGCGCTCCGCCGAGTCCTTCTCTCCGGCACCGGGGAAAAAGACAAGCCCCGTCCCGTACTGCCCCGCTTCCGGCAGATTCGGAATGTGCTTCCGGTAAAATTCATGGGGAATATGCAGGAGAACGCCGGAGCCGTCCCCTGTTTTGTTGTCCGCGCTTTCCGCGCCGCGGTGCTCCATCCGCTCAAGAACCTCGAGGCCCCGAGTCAGAATCGAGTGGGAACGGCGTCCCTTGATATCCGCTACAAAGCCAATTCCGCAGGAATCATGTTCATCTTCAGCCCGGTACATGGGAAAGTCCCGAATGTCGGGGCCGCGCTGGTCAGCCTCTCCTTCACTATGGCCCATAATGGCTCCTCATCCCCTGAATTGCGGTTTTCAATCCTCGAGGCCCCCGCAAAACTTCGGTTCCGGAAGGGCCTCCTGAATACAAAAACAGCCGGTTTTTTTTGGAAGTCTGTCTATAATGTGTCTGCATGATAGACAGTCTTTATTTATACAGGAACAGGTCTTTTTATTCAATATAGAGGCTTTCCCAAAACTTCAGTCTTGGGACAGGCTCTATATTACGGAAAATACTACGGCCGGGGCATTTCCCGCATGCGATCCGCGGCGGCAAAATCGGATTCGGCGCGGCTTGCGTCGCCCATCTTCCGCAGTATGCTGCCGCGGCTGGCGTAGGCGTCCGGGGAATCGGGCTGCAGCCTGA
>JAISND010000272.1 GCA_031276615.1 Treponema sp.
CATATCCAGGAACATGCTTCTGGGTATGGACCCCGCTTGCGAATCAATAGAGTTGTTCAGAAACCTCAGTCTCTGAACAATTTTCGCTAAAAAACAGCAATTTTGCAGCCCAAAGGGCGAGAAATTGCAAGACTTGCAAGGGAACCGCAGGTTCCCAAATAACCAACCGGGTTATTTCACAAGTCTAATGAAAAAAGCCATAAAAACCTACAAGTTAACCCCGAAGCTCCGGTTCGGCCCCCCGCGAAAAAAACGAACTTTCCATTTGAAGTATTCATGTTCGTGGACGGTTAATTTCCTCAATTTTTTATCCGGTTTGTTAATTTATTTACTTGACAGTCGTAGTAATATGATATATAGTTTAATACTACAGGAGATATACATGGATAGTCAATTATCATCGGATCTTCTAAGGGGGCATACGGACACAATTGTGCTCCGAATCCTGGCGCGCGGCGATGCCTATGGTTTTGAAATCTACAACAGAATTTTGAAACGTACCGGCGAGCAGTACGAGCTAAAGGAAACCACCCTCTATTCAAGCTACAAGCGGCTTGAGGCCGAAGGCTGCATCACTTCCTACTGGGGTGATGAAACCCGGGGGGCGCGGCGGAAGTATTATCACATCACCAGAACGGGGAGGAAACTGCTTGAAAAAAATCTGGAGGACTGGAAGTTCACCATGCGAATCGTGAATACCCTTTTGGAAACAGGAGAAAACAATGAATAGGACAAAGGAATTTGTGGATTCCCTTTTCGGGGGATACGAAGAAAGCGCGCAGCTTTCCGATTTCAAGGAAGAGCTGGCAGGCAACCTGGGCGACAAAATCGCGGGCCTGATAAAAGGGGGACTGAACGAGGAGGAGGCCTTTGCGAAGGCCGCCGCCGAGTTAGGCGACATAAGCGTGTTGGCCGATGAAATCAGCCTGAAGAAAAAACAGGAGGTCCTTGGGGAAGCGTATATGAATATCAGGCACTATATGAATTCGAAGAGGGTGGCGGCCTATGTAATTTCCGGCGCAGTTCTTGTTTTCGGCGTCGTGTCCGCCGTCATTGCCCTTTTCGCGCAGGACGCGGAAACGGAAATCGGCGGCTGGGGCTTAATCGAAAACAGCCGCCGCTTTAGCGCCTTTTTCGGCGTCCTGCTGCCCTTCGTGTCCCTGTCCGCGGCGGGCTTTGCCTGGCTGGGCCTTACCCAGGAGCTTCCCGCGCTGTACCCCCTGCCGAAAAAACGCGCCCTCTGGTACGCCGCGGCGGTTTTCTTTCTCACGGCGGGCATTATCCTCTTTCCCCTTACCTGGTTCAGCACCGGCACCGAATACAGCCTGATTGGGGCAATGGGCATCCTTATTCCCTTTGTGATTCCTTCTGTCGGCCTTCTCGCCTTTCTGGGCCTTACCGAAAAGGACAGGCTCAAGCCCTGGATGAAGCTGCGCCACGAAGCGGAGATGAAAAAAAGCCGCGAAATGTTCAGCGATCCCCTGACTTCCGTCCGTTTCGGCGTTTTCTCGGGCGCCATCTGGGCGGCGGCGATCGGCCTGTTTGTCCTTTTCGGCTTTATCACCGGTTTCAAATATTCCTGGCCGGTATTCCTGTTTGCCGCGGCGGTTCAGCTTCTGGTACAGGGCTTGATGATGAAAAACGCGAAAAAAGGAAAGGAAAAATGAAGAGATACATTATACTGTTAGCCGCAATTCTTGCGCCGGTATTCAGCCTTGCCGCCGATGAAGAAATTGAAAGAAGCTTTGACATGGGCGATATCGACAGCCTGGTCATATCCTACCGGTGGGGCGATGTTACCCTTGCCCTTACCGATGGCGGCAGCCTTGTGATAAGGGAGCGGCTCCGCCGGACGGCGAGTGCCGGAGTGGAAAATGCGGGCGGCGTTCTCCGTATCACCGGAGCAAAAATGCCGTGGTTCTTTGGCTGGACCGCCGGAAACACCGCCCATATCGCCGTACCCCGTTCCTTTCAGGGCAGCTTTCGCCTTGACCTCAGAAGCGGAACCCTGAAAGGCGCCGACGATTTTTCCACGGCCGGGGAAGTGGAGATCAGCCTCAGCAGCGGCATTATAGAGATGAAGCGCCTTGGGGCCCGAAAAATCGATCTGAGGGTCTCAAGCGGAACCTTCCGTTCCCTGGGCCTTTACGGCGAAAGCCGGATTAAGGTTTCAAGCGGCAGCGTTTTCTGCGCCGGGCTTGAGGGAAGCGCGCACCGCCTGGAAGCCAGAAGCGGCAGTCTGAGGATAGGGCGCGGCCGGGGAATCTTTGACGCCGCGGTACACTCCGGCAATATCAGCCTTGAAATGGCCGGGCTTGACGGCAATCTTTCGTTTAACGTGCGGAGCGGCAATGTACGCCTTGCGCTGCCGGAAGGCGCGGCCTTCAACCTTGACGCGGAAACCTCCAGTGGCAGCGTCAGCGTCCGGTCCGCGGACGGCGGCTACGAGGTGAAGGATCGCAGCAGCGTTGCGCGGCCCATCGGCGAAAACCCGCGCCACACCGTTTTTGCCAGAGTCGCTTCGGGGGACATCGAGATTGGATTTGTTCGATAACCCGGCTGCTTGACCAAAGCTCAGCCTGCAGGTCTTTTTCAAGCGGTTGTTGGCGAACCTTGGTTCGACGGAAACTGAAGTTTCTGAACAACCTTATTGTTTTGGGCTAATTTCAAAATCTGTTGTTTTGAAATTAGCTCTTTCAACAATCCGGGTCAATGCCGGGGAGGCTGCCTGGGTGTATAAATCCGATGGCCGGGGCGGGGGCTGGTATGGCGCCTGACGCCATGTGCGTTTACGGAACACTTCAGCGGCTGCGGCCTACCTCAATTCGTTTGCAGTGTTTTGTAATCACACAGCGGGAACAGTAGGGACTCAGGGGCCGGCAGACATTCTGCCCGTAGAGGACAAGGAGGGCGTTTATCCCCTTCCAGTATTTTCGCGGAAGAATTTCACGCAGGGTCATTTC
>JAISND010000016.1 GCA_031276615.1 Treponema sp.
GACCTCGTTGAGGTTACAATATTTATTAGGAGGAAGTATGAAAAAATTACTCACATTTCTTATTATGGCATTCGTATTGGGTGGAATCCTTTACGCGGCCGGCGGTCAGCAGCCGGGCGGGACAGGGGGCCCGGCAGTCTCCTCCACAGACGGCATTACGGGGAAGCTCCCTGTGGAGCCCATTTACGATGGATACAAAGCCGAAGGTAAAGAATGGTGGCCCATCCCTGTAACGGGCTGGACTAAAAGTTCCAAGTACCCGGATCAGCCCCCGATTTCGGGCAAGAGGGAATATCCCGTTGTCAAGGACACCTTCAACCTGAAGGTCGGTCTCAAAAACAGTTCCAACACCCTGGACTTTGAAGACAACGACCTCACCCGCTTTATGGAAAAGTTGACCAACGTTCATATCGAATGGGAAATTCTCCCCGAATCAAACCCGAAAGAAAAAATCAACCTCATGTTCGCCGCCGGGAGCGATCTCCCCGACGTGTTCATGGGCTGCGGGTTTACGGCGCCGGAACTCATCTCCTACGGTTCGTTCAATCTGCTGCTTCCCCTTCAGGACCTGATCGAAAATACCAGTTATTTCCTTAAAAAACGATACGACGCGCTCCCCGAGTTGTACAGGTTTACCCGCTCCGCCGACGGGAATATCTACGCCCTGGGACGGGGCCACGATAACCTACCGAACCTGGTATCCCAGCGCTTTTGGATTAACAAGACCTTTTTGAAAACCCTGGGCATGCAGATGCCCACCACCACCGAAGAATACTATCAGTACCTGGTGGCCGTAAAAACGAGAGACCCCAACGGCAATGGCAAAGCTGACGAAATTCCCCTCATCGGGGCCCCTGCGAGTACCATGTGGCACGGCGAAATCGACGGCTTCCTGATGAACGCATTTATTTACGACGAATCGGCTACCGGCAGCGACCGGAACGCCCGGCGGCGGGTATTCTGGACCGGCGACGGTAAAGTCGATGTCTCCTTTACCAAACCCGAGTGGAAAGACGGTTTAGCCTACCTGCACAGGCTCTATGCCGAGGGTTTGATGGCCCTTGAGACCTTTACCATTCAGAAAGAACAACTGCGCTCCCTGGTGGAAAACAAGGACGCCCTGATAGTCGGCTCCCTGCCCAGCGGCGGCCATCATGAATTCGCCATACCGGACGGCACCCGGCGCGGTGATTTTCAGGTAGTGCCCCCCCTCAAGGGCCCCAAGGGAGTACAGCAGACCTGGTACGATCAGTACGGCAATATGAGTATGGGCGACTTCGTCATCACCTCGTCCTGCAAAGTCCCCGAACTTGCCATCAAATGGGCTGACTATATGGTAACCCCGGACTTTACCATGAAGAGCCGCTACGGATGGCTCGGACGGGATTGGGAAATCCCGGTCGGGAAGATTGCCGTCGATGGCAACCCCTCGCCCTACGAAGAAACGGGCCTCAAGCTGGGCCAGCCGCAGAAAGTCCATTGGGGCAGCGGTTATACCTGGACCCCCGGCTTCGGTTCCTATGCCCGGACTAAAAGCGACGATCCCTACGAACTTGAATTTGTACTCTACGAAGCGATGAAGCTGTACTGGCCGTACCGGTTCATGAACAGCCTTCCGCGGAATCTTCCCTACACGGTGCAGGAAGCCCGGCGTTACAACGAGTTGACCAACCTGATCGTGGACTATGTAGACGAGTCCATGGCGCTCTTTATAACCGGCCGCTTGGATCTCAACAAAGACTGGGACAAATATATTGCCGATCTTAACACCATGGGGCTTAATGAATGGCTCGGCCTTATTCAGTCAGCCTGGGATCGGTTTAGAAAGTAAAAGCGAAAAAAGGAGAAACATCATGCTAAAACTTGAACATGCAGACACCGCCAAACTTGGTTTTGTCCAGGGATGGGGAATGGCGTCAATGCCCAAAACAATTACCGACCGTATCGAACAGTTGAAGTGGTATATACGTAAAACCGCCGAATTGGGCGGGGGCGTCGTCCAGTTCAGCGGTATGCCCGAAGACTGGAACGACCGCAAGCTTAAAGAAGTCAAGGAAGTTCTGGAAGAAACAAACATCGCCATCGAAATCGCCTGCCATGTCTTCGGCGGCTGGACCATCCTGGGCTCCCTTGCCGGGGAAAACAAAAGCGAAGTCCGCGCCCTAGTGGACGCTCAGATAAAGAGCGCCCACTTTTTGGGGACTAGGATCATCCGCAGTTCCTACGGTAAAATGTGTGTAAGGTACTCCCGGTACAACAAAAGCTACCCCCTCAAGGAACACATCAAGTATATGGTGGATACCCTGAAGGAGACCGCCCGGATCTGCGAAGGCGAAGACCTGTACTTCGGCCTGGAAAACCACGCCGACTTTACGGGCCGCGAATTCGCCCAGATCTACGAAGAGGTCGGTTCAAAACGGGTCGGCTGCACCCTGGATACGGCGAACGGATTTACCGTCTTCTCCGATGCCAACGACGATATTGAAGCCCTTGCGCCCTGGGCCATTACTACCCACATCAAGGACATCAAGATTGAAGACACCGACCCGGCCCAGGGATGGGTGCCCATGATCCCCCGGGGTTGTCCCATCGGCGAAGGCAATGTTAATATACCCCGGGCGCTTGAACTCTTGGATCAGCAGGCGCCTTTCAAGGAGGAACTGCACCTGGTTCTGGAACAAAGCTGGATGAACTACGATGGCGTGAAGGATCGCGCCAAATACGATGAAGAATGCCTGCATCGCGGGCTGCGCTACGTTAAATCATTGCTGGGCCGGGTTTAGGCCCAGGGTTAAGGAGTACCTATATGTCAAAGAATATACTTGTTACCGGCGGTTCCGGGAGAGTAGGAAACTATGTTACCACCTATCTGAAAGACAACGGTTATAACGTTGCCAATTTCGATTATCTGCCGCCCAAACCCGATTCTCTCGCCGCTAAGGCGGGCATTCCCTTTATTTTGGGGAACCTGACGAACCTGGGGGACTGCATGCGGGCGATAAGCTTTGCTCAGGCCGACGCGGTGGTACACCTCGCTGCCATCCCCTTTAACACCGACCTTGTGCCGCCCTTCGCGGGCAACTGGAGCAAGCTTACCGATGGCGCGCGCTTTGTCCAGCGGCTGCCCTGGGCACAGCATGAATGGGACACCATGGAGATAAACACCATGGGAAGCTTCTTTATTGTTGACGCCATGCGGCGCCTCGGGGTAAAACAGCTGATCGCCGCGTCGAGCTACTTCGTTCTGGGTATCGGT
Source organism: Treponema sp. (assembly GCA_031276615.1). Taxonomy (GTDB): domain Bacteria; phylum Spirochaetota; class Spirochaetia; order Treponematales; family Breznakiellaceae; genus JAISAK01. The sequence goes on from JAISND010000016.1 coordinate 3,257, forward strand.
TTCCGGCTCTCGGGAACGAGCTTTCAGCCTTCGTACCTGCCCATGGACGAGGATCATCCGCTCCTGCCCGAAGACACCTACAGCCTTTCCAAGGTGTTGGGTGAAGAGATATACAAGAGCTTCGGACGGGCCTACGGTCTCAACACCGTTGCCATGCGCTTTATGGGAGTTTTTGTCCCGCCCGTCGAAGGCCAGCCCGATCCCCGGAAGGAATGGCCCGTCAAGGTACCGGCGGCGGACGACGAGAACAAGGGTTACCTTATCAGCGACACATTCCAATACATCGATGCCCGGGACATCGCCATTTTCGTCAAACTGTCGCTGGAATCGAAAAAACTCGGCCAGTTCGAACCCTTCTACGTAGTTTCCGACACCAAGTACGATGAGCCCACAAAGGACATCGTTGCCCGGCGTTGGCCTTTCCTTGCGGAAAAGGCCAAAGACATACCCGGAACGGAAGGTATCATCAGCGGCAAACGGGCCGAAAAGATCCTGGGATTCAAGTCGGAGTACACCTGGCGGAAAGGACTTAAAACGACATTCTAAAAGACGGGGGATGAAGACCTGAAGGCTCGGACCTGCACAGAAATAAAATGCCCCGCATTTTATTTTAATTGCTTATGCAATAAAGAAATAACATGACCAATCGTTCATGTTATTTCTGTGCGGGTCCTTAGAAAAAACCGGCAGGTTTTCATCTCCCAGTAAAAAATGTTTGACAGCGTCTTATTGTCATGTTATCATTTTTAAAATTCTTATTTAAAAAGTAGTTTTAAAATATCAATTTTGGAATCGGTTCTACAAAGCAACTATTATCGATGCCCCTTTACCAGTTGAGGAGGGAGTGTTGAATTGATGTTGGATCCGAGCGTTGCTTCGATCGTTATTATTTTAATTGTTTTAGGAGTTTCCCATGGGAAAACGTGTATTAGTAACCGGTGGCAGCGGCCATCTCGGTAATTTTGTCTGTTCCCAACTCATCGGCAAAGGCTACGAGGTCTTCAGCTTCGATCAGACCCCCCCTCCCCCCAACAGCCTTAATCAGATCGCCGGCGTCCCCTTTATCAAGGGGGACCTCCTCGACCTGGGTGAACTCATGAGGGCCATCGCTTATTCCAAGGCCGAGTACATTCTGCATCTGGCGGCTATCACCGGTCCGTCTGAGCTTCGGGACCCCTATTCCGGTGACATGCCCCCTCAATTCCGCGCCTTCGCCGCTTCCCAGAGGATGCCCGAAGACACCTGTTTCAAAGTTAACACCTTGGGTACTTGGTATGTCTTGGACGCGGCCCGCCGCCTGGGTGTCAAAAACGTAGTCCTCAGTTCCAGCTACTACGCCACCGGCATCGGACAGCGGCCCGATGGTTCGGGCTATACCCCTCCAAAACTGCCCGTTGAAGAAGACGATCCCGTTGACAGCCCGATGACCAGCTATGATATGTCCAAGTATTTCAACGAAATCGAAGGAGCGGGCTTCTCCCGGGCCTACGGCATGAATGTCATTGCCCTGCGTTACATGGGCGTGTTCTATCCGGATAACGATTTTGCCCGCAAAATGTACAAATTCGGTGTCGATGCCGAAGCCCGGGCCCAGGACAAGGGCCTGATGATCGGCGACTGCGGCCAGTACGTGGACGCCCGCGACATCGCCGATATCATGGAACTCTGCATCGGCAAGATAGGTAAACCGCCTCTTAAACCCTTCGAAGTTTTCTTCTGCTCAACCGACACTATGTGGAAAGAAGATTCCGCCACCGCGGTCGCCAAACGCTGGCCCCAGTTTGCCGAAATGGCCAAGAACCTGATTGGTCACGAGGGCGTCATGACCACCCGCAAGGCGGAGAAACTTCTGGGCTTCAAGAGCCACTACTCCTGGCGTGACGGGAAAGATGGTTATACGCCTCCCTCGCCCCCGCCGCCCCCCTCTTTCTAAGATCGCCTGAACCGTACGCAGCAATCGTGCGGCCCTTTGGGGCGCCTACTCGCTACAATAGCGGGCAGGCGCCTCTTTTCTTTTTCCTACAGAAGCCCCGAATATCAAAGATCCGCATATAAACCTCAAAAAACCCAAGATCCCCGCCTAATGTTTGTGCCTTACTATGTTTGCCTATGTTGTGCTATCATCTTTTTATGGGAGAGGCATTTTTCGATCACCCAATCCTCAATTCCCCTTATATGTATCCCGCCCGGCATTGGGAACTGGATACCGACGGCCAGCCTACCCAACACATCATCGAAAGCCGCCGCCTGGCGGAGTTTATCACCCCCATCCCCAAACCCCGGAAGCGGAAGGATAAGGGCGCCCAGGCGGTACAAGGCAATTTGGTATTCGACGAAGGCCTGGGACTCTCCACCGAAGAGCAGATGTACGACCCTACCGCCGTCATCAACGGGATACGCCGCCATGTTGACGAATGGCGGGCCCGCCCCAATCCCCGGGACTGGAAGGTAACGCCCGAAACCGCCCGGCTCCTGCAGCACTGGCGGACCCATACATTTACCGGCATCCGCCCCTTCTTCTGCCAGATCGAGGCGGCGGAGACCCTGATCTGGCTTACCGAGGCAGCGCCCCGGGGCGGCAAACAGGAAACCAATTTTCTCGAACATATCAAAAATGCCAACGCCGGCGCAAACCCGGAACTGCTCCGGATCTGCCTTAAAATGGCCACCGGATCGGGGAAGACCACGGTCATGGCCATGATCATCGCCTGGCAGACCATTAACGCGGTCCGCCGCCCCCAGTCGAAGCGTTTTAGCCGGGGCTTTCTCATCGTAACCCCCGGCATTACCATTAAGGACCGGCTCCGGGTGCTTCACCCCAGCGATCTCGACAGCTACTACGCTCGGCGGGAACTGGTCCCCCAGGACATGCTGGCGGATCTGGAAAAGGCGAAGATCGTCATCACCAATTACCATGCCTTCCAGCTCCGGGACCGGATGAACCTCTCCAAAGGGGGCCGTTCCCTGCTGCAAGGACGGGGCAGGGCCCTCAACACCCTGGAAACCGAAGGCCAGATGATCCAGCGGGTCATGCCGGGTCTTATGGGCCTGAACAACATCATGGTCATCAACGACGAGGCCCATCACTGCTACCGGGAGCGGCCAAAAACCGGGGAAGACGGGGCGGAAACACTACGAGGCGAAGAAAAGGCCGAGGCGGAGGAAAACAACGAAGCCGCCCGGGTGTGGATAAGCGGCCTTGAAATAGTCAAACGTAAGTTGGGGATTTCCACCGTGGCGGACCTTTCGGCGACCCCCTTCTTTTTGCGCGGTTCCGGCTACGCCGAAGGCGCCCTCTTCCCCTGGACCGTAAGCGACTTTTCCCTTATGGACGCCATTGAGTGCGGTATCGTCAAACTCCCCCGGGTGCCCGTGGCGGACAACATCCCCGGCGGCGATATGCCCAAGTATCGAAGGCTCTGGGAATTCATCGGCCCCAAGATGCCCAAAAAAGGCCGGGGCAAGGCGGCTCTTGACCCCCTGGCCCTGCCGCCGGAACTTCTTACCGCCCTGGACGCCCTCTACGGCCATTATCAGCAAACCTTTGAACTCTGGCAGGAGGCGAAGATCGACGTGCCTCCCTGTTTTATTATCATCTGCAATAATACTGCCACTTCAAAACTGGTGTACGATTATATTTCCGGCTTTTACCGGGAAAACCCGCAGGGCGAAGGCGCGAATTCTCGGGGCCTTGAGAACGGCCGCCTCTCCCTGTTCCGCAATTTTGACGAAGACGGCAAACCCCTGGGCCGCCCCCGCACCCTCCTTATCGACTCCCGGCAGCTTGAATCCGGCGAGGCGCTGGACGACACCTTCCGCGCCCTGGCCGCGGATGAGATAGAACGCTTTACCCATGAGATCATCGCCCGTACCGGAAACCGGGAAGCGGCGGAAAACCTGAGCGACCAGGATCTGCTGCGGGAGGTGATGAACACCGTCGGCAAACCCGGCCGCCTGGGCGAATCGATCCGCTGCGTGGTTTCGGTGGCCATGCTCACCGAAGGCTGGGACGCCAACACCGTAACCCACGTCCTGGGCATCCGGGCCTTCGGTACGCAGCTTCTCTGCGAACAGGTAATCGGCCGCGCTCTCCGCCGCCAGTCCTACGAACTCAACGAGCAGGATTTTTTTAATGTGGAATACGCCGACATCCTGGGCATCCCCTTCGACTTTACCGCCCGGCCCGTGGTCGCCCCGCCCCAAAAACCCCGGGCCGTCATCAGCGTCCACGCCGTCAGCCCCGAGCGGGACGCGCTGGAAATCGTCTTCCCCCGCATCGCCGGTTACCGCAC
>JAISND010000047.1 GCA_031276615.1 Treponema sp.
CCGGCGTATTCACCGGGGATTCCGATCCGGAACTGGTGGGAGACGCCCTCCCCTTCGCCATTAAAATGTACGAATCCCTCCTGGCGGCCAATCCCGGACATCAGGGACTTGCCCTCACCACCGGCTCCCTTTTTGTGATGTACGCGAACGCCTTTGTCCAGGGGCCCGCGGAACTGCTTCCCAGGGACAGATACGCGGAACGCGAGGCCGCCGCGGAGCGGGCCAAAAAACTCTACCTCCGGGGCGCGGACATTCTCTACGGGGGCCTTGAAAGGAAGTACCCCGGTTTTATCGGGGCTTATCAAAGGGGAGATCTGCCGAAGATGCTTTCAGGGATGAAGAAGGCCGACGTGCCCTGCCTTTACTGGTCGGCCGCGGCATACCTTTCGGCCTATTCCCTCAACCCCTTCGACATGGAACTCGGGGTAAGGATTCCCGAATTTACCGCCCTCGTAGACCGCGCCTACGGGCTTGACCCGGATTTCGGCAGCGGCAGCCTGGATGACTTCTACATACTCCTCTACTCTTCCATTCCCGAATCCATGGGCGGCGACAAGTCAAAGGCCGAGCTTCATTACCGCCGGGCCCTTGAAAAATCAGGGGGGCTTCTGGCCGGCCCCTACGTGTCATACGCCTCGGCGGTCTCGATCCCCGCCCAGGATTATGATACCTTTAAGAGCAACATTGACGCGGCCCTGGCGATAGATCCCGATGCGGATCCCGCCAACAGGCTGGTTAATATCCTTTCCCAGAGGAAAGCCCGGTATCTGCGGGATTCCGCTGCTCATTATTTTGTCGATTTTGACACCGGAGAAGATTGGGATGAGGAGGATTTTTAATCCCGGCGGCCTGCCGGGAAAAAGGAGTGTTCTATGAATCTCTGCCGCCGTACCCTTCGCGGGGCCGTTCTGCCTTTTTTCGTGATTCTCCTGGCCGCGGGACCGCTTTTTGCCCAGCGGAAAACAACCATCAAACTCGCATCGCTTGTTCCGGAAAGCACGCCCTGGGGGGCGGCCATTAACCGCATGGCTGTGGACTGGGCACGGGTGACAAACGGCGAAGTGGAACTTATCGTCTACCACGGCGGGGTCGCCGGAACGGAAGGCGACGTGCTGCGCAAGCTCAACCTGAACCAGATTCAGGCGGCGATTTTTACCAGTATCGGCCTCAATTCGGTCATGCCCGAGGTTATGGCCCTCAGCTACCCCTTCCTGATCCGTAACGACAGGGAACTGGAGACGGTTCTTGCAAAGCTGCGTCCGGAGCTGGACGCGAAAATAGAGCAGAACGGCTTTGTCACCCTGGCCTGGGCGCGCGCCGGATGGCTTAAAATTTTTTCCAGGAATCCGGTTTTTACCCCCGGCGATCTGCGAAGGCAAAAGGTGGGGACAAACCCGGACGAACTCCAAATGATCCAGGTTTTCAAGACCATGGGCTTCCAGATGGTTCCGGTCAGCATGAACGATGCGCTGGTTTCGCTTAACGGCGGCATGATCGACGCGGTGTACCAGAGTCCCATTACCGTTGCCGGCGCCCAGCTTTTCGGAATCGCGAAAAACATGTCGACCCTGAACGTGGCCCCCTTTATGGGGGGAATTGTTATGAACCGTACCGCGTGGCGGCGCATCCCCGACAGGCACAAGGAAAAGCTGCAGGAGATATGCAAGGGCATTGAAACGGAAATCGACGGTTCCATAGGCAGGCTTGAGGGTGACGCCATTTCCACAATGTCGAAATACGGCCTGATCATAAACCAGGCCGCCCCCCAGCATGAACAGGAATGGTACAACGATATGGCCGGGCATGAAAAAGATCTTGTGGGGCCTGTTTTTAACAGGGAACTGTACCAGAAAATCAGCGCCATACTGGCGGAATACCGGCAGGGACGCTGACCCATGGCCGAAGAAAGCCGGGAAGATCCGGGGGCGGGCGCCGGAACAGGTCTCTGCCTCCGTAAAATTGAAGACGCCCTCTGCGTTGTCTCCCTTGTCCTCCTTGCCCTGATCCCCGCGGCGGAAGCGGCGGCGCGGCTTTTGTTCAGAACCGGCGTTCCGGCCTCTTCGGGCCTTATGGTTCATCTGCTCCTGGTGGCCGGCCTTCTCGCGGGGATGATCACCACGAGAAACAGCGAACACCTTTCCATCGCGCTGGTTCAGCATTTTTCCGGCGGGGCGCTGAAGGAAAGGCTCGGCGTTTTTATCAGCCTTCTTTCCGCCTTTGTGGTTACCGTTATCGCCTGGACTTCCGTTTCGTTTATCAGGATAGGCCTCCAGGGAAGAATAATCGGTTTTATTCCGGACAGGGTTTTTGCGCTTGTAATACCCGCGGGCTACGGCATTATCGCGGTCCGTTTTGCCCGGAGAACCGGCCTGGGGGGATGGAAAAGAATCTTTCCCGTCCTCGCGCTCCTGCTGGGGACGGCGGCAAGTTTCCCGGTGATAGCGAAATTCATCTGGGGTTTCGACATGCCCGATGCGGCGTTTGATCTCTGCGACCGGCTCTACCTCCTGGCTTATTACCTCAAAACGCCCCTGGTGATCTTTCTGCTCCTTGCCGCCCTTGGGGGTACTCCCCTTTTTGTAATAATGGGCGCCCTTGCCCTGCTGCTCCTCGAGGCTTCGGGCGGAGAGATGGACTCGGTGGCTTCGGATATATACTCCGCCCTTACCAACAGCAACATCATCGCCATTCCGCTTTTTACCCTGGTCGGATTCTTCCTTTCCGAAAGCCGGGCCGGAGAGCGCCTGGTTTATACCTTCCGCAGCCTGTTCTCCTGGATGCCCGGCGGCATTATCATCGCCACCGTTATCATCTGCGCTTTCTTCACGTCCTTTACCGGCGCCTCCGGGGTAACCATCCTCGCGCTGGGGGGAATCCTCCACACCATACTCTCGGAACACATGAAGTACCCGGAAAAATTTTCCGTGGGTCTCCTTACCTCGACGGGCAGCATCGGCCTTCTCTTTCCTCCAAGCCTTCCCATTATCCTCGTGGGCGCCGCCAGCATGACAAATATTTTCCACCTCTTCCTTGGGGGTATTTTCCCCGGACTCATACTTGTGGCGGTGGTGATTTTTTTCGGCATTGCCGCTTCGGTGCGGATTAAAATTCCGGTTGAAAAATTCGACGGGAGGAAGGCCCTTTCCGGCCTGAAGGAATCGGCCCTTGAGATACTGCTTCCGGTTTTCCTCATCGCCGGTTACTTTACCGGCGCCCTGTCCCTTGTGGAAATAGGCGCGACGGCGGCGATTTACATCTTTATTGTCGAGGTGCTGATCCACAGGGACATCAGGATACGCGACGTTCCGCGGGTTTTTATCAAGGCCATTCCCGTTATCGGCGGGGTGCTTTCCATCCTTGCCCTTTCGAAGGCCCTTTCCTATTACATCGTGGATACCCAGACGCCGGCCAATCTTGCCAGGTGGATGCAGGCCGCCATTACCTCAAAATACGTTTTTCTGCTGCTTCTCAACCTTGCCCTGCTGATTGTCGGCTGCCTCATGGACATCTTTTCCGCCATTCTTATCGTCCTTCCCCTGATTGTGCCCCTGGGACACGCCTACGGCGTTGATCCGGTGCACCTGGGAATTATTTTCATTACGAACCTGGAAGTCGGCTTCCTTACGCCGCCCGTGGGGCTTAACCTCTTTCTTGCCTCGTACAGGTTTAACAAGTCCTTTGTCGACATCTGCCGTTACGTGTTTCCCTTCCTGCTTATACAGGTGGCGGTGGTGCTTCTGGTGACGTACTTTCCCTGGCTGTCCACGTATCTTACAAGGTTCTTTTAGCCGGACTGCGCCGGAGCTTTTTGTTCCGGCGCGCGGGATTCCTCAGCTTTGCCGGTAGCCGTCCAGGAAGGCCGCAAGCCGGCGCATGGCGTCGGCAAGGGTGTCCTTGTCCGGCAGGAACACGATGCGGAAATGATCCGGCTCCTTCCAGTTGAAGCCCGTGCCGTGCACGAGGAGGAGGCGCTGATCCCGCAGCAGATCGAGCACGAACCTTTCATCGTCGCTGATATTGAAGCGCCTGACATCCACCCTGGGGAAGCAGTAGAGCGCGCCTTTAGGCATGACCACCGAAAGGCCCGGTATGGCGTTTACCATGTTCACCGCGGTGTCCCGCTGCTCTTTTAAACGGCCGCCGGGAAGGAGAAAGTCCCTGATGCTCTGGTAGCCGCCCAGGGCGGTCTGAATGCCGAACTGGGAAGGCATGTTGGCACAGAGCCGCATGTTGGAAAGCATCTCCAGGCCTTCCACATAACCGGCCGCGCCTTTTCTGTTCCCCGAAAGCACCATCCAGCCTGCCCGGAAACCGGCGGCGCGCCATGCCTTGGAAAGGCCGTCAAAGCTGATGGTGAGAATGTCGGGCGCTATGGTTGCCATGGGGATATGCGCCGCGTCGTCGTAGGTGATGCGGCCGTAAATTTCATCGGCGTAGACGATAAGGTTATGCTCCCGCGCGATCTCCGCGATTCCTTCAAGGGTTGGACGCCCGTACACCGCGCCGGTGGGGTTGTTGGGGTTGATGATCACGATGGCCTTCGTCCTGGGGCTGACTTTGGCGCGTATGTCGTCCAGGTCGGGGTTCCAGAGCGCGGACTCGTCGCAGAGGTAATGCACCGCCCGGCCGCCGGCAAGGGTTACCGCCGCCGTCCAGAGGGGATAGTCCGGCATGGGCAGAAGCACCTCGTCCCCCCCGTCAAGGAGTCCCTGCATGGCGATCATGATAAGCTCGCTTACCCCGTTCCCGATGTAGATGTCGTCTATTCCCACATCCATAACCCCCTTGGACTGGAAATCCTGCATCACCGCCTTGCGCGCGGCAAAGAGGCCGCGGGAATCGCCGTAGCCCTGGGCGTTGTGGAGGTTCACGATTATGTCGTGGAGAATCTCGTCGGGCGCGTTGAAGCCGAAGGGGGCGGGGTTGCCGATATTGAGCTTGATGATTCTGAAACCCTCATCCTCAAGACGCTTTGCCTCTTTAAGAACGGGGCCCCGGATGTCGTAGCAGACATTTTCCAGCTTGGACGATTTTTCGAAACTTCTCATTTTATGCTCCCTGACGGTTTATTCGCAGTGGGGTCTAATACCCCGCCCTTCAGGGCGGTTAGAATTGGTAATACCAACAAAAAATGGTAGTAGACCCCACAGTTAAATAATTTCCTTACAGAACGAACCTCGTAAATGATGCAACGCTTACAAGATACCCCGCCCTTCAGGGCGGGGAGGTTTATTGCGGCGGACTCCCAGGAGCCCGTTTATCGTGGTTTTTGCGGCACAAAGTGGCACAAAAACCTACAAGTGCAACAGGCTGCTAGCCGTACAGCCAAATTCCGGCTTCATCGATATATTTCCTGACAACGGCGGCGTGAACCTCGGCCGCGGCCCTGGCCGCCTCCCTGTTCCAGCCCGCAATGCCCCTGAACGCCTTTTTGACGCGTTCCTTCCCCCCGGCCGCGAGCTGCCGGCATTCGTCCCTGTTTTCCGAATGCTTCAGCAGACTGACGGCAAGGAAATAGGCGGAAAGGCCGGTGACAAGGGCGTCGGTGGAAGCGGCGGCCAGGGCCTTGAACTCGGCCTCGGCCCTGCCGAAATCACCTGAAAGAAGCCGGGAAAAGCCGTAATACCAGCGGACCCACTGGATGTTCCCCGCCTTCCCCTTTTCCAGCCGGGCCTGAAAAAAAGCGGCCGCGCCCGCGGAATCGCCGGAAAGAATCCGCGCCGCGCCGAAAACAAGGGCGTTTTCCTCAAGAAGGGCGGGTTTGGCAAGGGCGACCCTGTTTTCAAGGTTAAGGATACCCCGGGAATCGCTCATGACAAGATAGGAATTCGCCAGAAGCTGAACCGGGCGGCGGGAATAATGCCCCCCGTGGAGAACCTTCCGTTCCAGATAGTCAACCAGGGCGGGCCAGTCCTCCCTTTCCAGAAGCGTGAAAAGCCTGCGATTCGACAGGTAAAACACGTTGAGACCTGCAAGCGCAAGGAGCAGAATCAGCGTTAAAGGCCAGAGGGCGCGCCGGAAATCCGCCATGTATTCCGGCCCGAAAAAAACAGGCGGCAGGAGGCAGACAGCCGACAGAAAAAGCAGTATTATTATATTAAAAATGATAAAGATGGATTTGAATTTCAAGCAGAAATCTCCTCTGGCCGGAACGGTTTCAACAGGGTTGTCCGGAGACCCGGGGCTGCCGGACAGATCCGCTATACGATTCCGCGCTTGCCCCAATGGGCAAAATTATGATAGAGGAAAGAAAAGGGCAAGTCAACGATGAAAAGCTACATAATCAGGGATATTCCGCCGGAAAGCTATTTTACCAAAACGGTCTACCTCGATCCCCAGTTTATCCTTGCCGCTCCGGAAATGTCCTTTTCCCGGGAACTGGTAAACGCCCTGCTTGAGCAGGAATTCCGCGAGGTCTACAGCGACGGCGAACCCCGGGAAGACTATGTGCCCGAGGGCGTCGAAGCGAAAAAAGAAGGCGAGACGCCGGTAGATTCCGCCAGCCTGGCAGCAACGAGCGATGCCGACAAGGTCCGGCGGGCGGAGGAATTCTACGCGTCCTTTCACAAATACGCGGACAATCTTTTTACCCATGTGGCCATAAAGAACGATCTTGATTTCAAGCCAGTGGCCGAAAAGATCAAGACCGTCTGTGACTTTGTCCGGGAGGATCGCCGTTTTCTCATGCGGGTACTGAAAAACGCCGATTCCCCGGAGGAGTATAACTACCTTTCTTCCCACGCCGTCCGTTCCACCATCATCGCCATTGTTATCGGAACCTACCTCAAACTTCCCGCGCACCGCCTTATCGAACTCGGCGTGGCCGCCCTGCTCCACGAAATCGGCATGATAAAGCTGCCGCCCCAGAGCTACCTGAGCAAGCGCGCCCTGAATCCCCAGGAAAAAAAGGCGATCCTTACCCATCCGGTTCTGAGTTTCAACATGCTCAAGTCCTTTGACTTCCCCCTGGTGATCAGCCTTGCCGCCCTTGAGCACCACGAGCGTGAAAACGGCACGGGTTACCCCCAGAAGCTGACCAGCGACAAGATAAGCCTGTACGCGAAGATAATCGCCGTCGCCTGCTCCTACGAGGCCCTCAGCACCAGGCGTCCCCACAAGGAAGCCAAGGACGGCTATGAGGGCATGCTGGAACTCCTCAGAAACGAGGGAAAGCAATACGACGATACGGCGGTCCGCGCCCTGGTATTCTCGCTTTCGATCTACCCCATCGGACTCTACGTGCTTCTTTCCAGCGGCAAGAAAGGCCAGGTGGTTGACGTAAACCCGGAAAATCCCCGCTACCCGGTGGTGCAGATCTTCGGGGAGCTTACCCCCGACGGCAAGAACAAAACCGCGGAAACATCCCCGGAGGGTCTGCGTATCGTGCGTTCCCTTACCAGGGAAGAAATCGGCAGTTGAGGAATTGCGCATGGAGGATCCCTTACCTGCCGTCCTTGTCATTCTTGTCCTGATTTTCGCGGGCGGGTTTTTTACCCTCTTCGACGCGGCCCTTGGCGCGTGCGGAAAATCGCGGCTGCGGAAAGAGGCGGCGGCGGGCAGCAAAAAATTCCGCCGCGTCCTTGAGGCCGTGGAAAACCTCCGCTCGTTTCCGGGAACCTCCCGAATCCAGGCCGGCATCCTTCGTATCGTAACCGGCGTCTTCGCGGGCTTTGTCCTGGCGCGGCTTTCCGCCGGGCCGGCGCCTGTCATCCTGCTTACCGCGGCACTTGCCCTGGCCGCGGTATTTCTGGGCGATATTATTCCCCGCGTCATTGCCCGTTCCAATCCCGAAGAAATCGCCGCGGCCCTCTTTCCGCTGTTTCACATCCTTGCCCTTCCCGTCCGGCCTTTCAGTTTTGTCCTCGGGCGCCTGGCCTCCCTTGTCCGCGGGGCACTCCCTATTGAGGCAAAGAGGCCGGGCATCACCGAAGACGAACTGCTCCTTGCCCTCAGGGAAGGTGAAAAATCGGGCCTTGTCGAAAGCAATGAACGCACTATGGTGGAGGGCGTTTTTTATCTGGGCGACCGGCCGGTCGGCACCTTTATGACCCACCGCTCGGAGATTCAATGGCTCGACGTGAACGCCCCGCCCGAAGAGATCCGCGCCAGGGCCCTTGAGTACCGCGGCCAGCGCTGCTTCCCCGTTGCCGACGGCGCCCCGGACGCGATCATCGGCGCCGCCTACCTTGAGGACATCATCCTCGATCAGTTCGCGGGGCCGCAAAGGGGGCTGCGCTCAATCATGAAGAAAGCCCTGTTCGTGCCTGAAACCATGACGGCCCTCAAGGCCTTTGAATCCTTCAAAAAGGGCGAGGCAAACTTCCTCTTTGTGATGGACGAATACGGCGGCTTTGCCGGAATCCTCTCCGTGCGTGACCTGATGGAAGAAATAGTCGGCGAGCTTTCGGCGGCCCCGAGGGATGAAGAGCCGGCCGTTCGTCAGGAGGACGGCAGCTGGCTTGTGGACGGCAGCCTCAACATCGATGAGGCCGCAGACCTGCTTTCCCTGCCCGGCCTTGCCGCCGAACACCAGGGCTACCATACCCTGGCGGGCTTTGTCCTCTCCCTCGCCGGCGAAGTTCCGCGGGCCGGCGAAAGTTTTACCTGGGGGGGCTGCCGCTTCACGGTGGTGGACATGGACGGCCGCCGCATCGACAAGGTGCTCGTCTCCGTCACCGGGGACTGACTGGCGCCATAGGCAT
>JAISND010000058.1 GCA_031276615.1 Treponema sp.
ATCGCCAAGATTAGGGCGGGGTCTCCCGATTTGATAATCATGGATTACCACCTGAGCCGCCAGGGCTGTCTTGAAGTTCTCCAGGCAAAGAAGAACAACCCCAACGCGGCCAGCGTACCTGTTATTGTCATGGCCCAGCGTATAGATCAGAGGCGGATAATCGCCCTGGCGCCTTTCAATGTCAAAAAAGTTTTTACCAAGCCGGTAAAAATAGACGTTCTCTTTGCCACCCTTTCGGAGCTTCTGCACGTACCCTTCAATGTGGATGAAAGTCCCGGAATTGTGGAAGTTCATGTCAATGACGCCATTGTCTTTATTGAGATCGCACAGGGGCTTAACCGGGACAAGCTGGATCTCCTCCACTTCAAGATCGTCGAGCTTGTCAATCTGTATGAGATTAAAACCCCCAAGATAATTGTGATGCTCAGTGATATGGTTCTGGGTTTTGCCGATGCGCCGAATCTGCAGAAACTGCTTGATGTGGTAATAAAGGCTTCCCGGGCAAAACTGAGACACATCAAGGTTTTGACCAGGAATGACTTTGCCAGGAAATTTATCGAGGGCCGGAAGGAATACGCGGATATAAGCGTTGTCTCCAATCTGCAATACGCAATGGACGGACTCCTCGCCGAGCTGGATGAGTCCATGCAGTACGCGGAGAAAAAAGCCGAAATCATCGGGGACAGGGTGCTTTCCGCCGAACACGCCGAAGGGGAGACCATGCAGCTCCGCTTTGAAGCGGAACTCAGGCCCAAAAAACAGGACGCCGAAGCGGTGAAGGAGTATCTTCAGAGTCTCAGGATAGCCGTGGTGGATGATGACATGATCATCAGGGAGATGCTTAAAAACACTTTCAGGCCTTCGGGCGCGGAGATTGTCTGTTTTGAGAACGGCGCCAAATTCATGGCTTCGGCAAACAATGAAAATTTTGATCTTGTGTTTCTTGATCTTGTGATGCCCGAAATGGATGGTTTCGCCGTCCTCAACGGGCTGCACGCGAAGGATATGCAGATTCCGGTGATCGTTCTTTCCGCGGTAACCCAGCGTGAAACGGTTATCAGAACCTTCCAGATGGGCGTAAAGAGCTACCTGACAAAGCCGCTGAAGCCGGACGCTGTTTTCAGGAAGGCAATGGAAATCCTCAAACCCGCCCTGTAATGAAAAAGCGCCGTAAAAACACCGGGCTCCGCGGCGCTCCTGCCGCGGGGGTTCACGCCGGATTCCCCGCAAAGAGAAATCCGCCGGACAGGAAGATCGCGGAAGACACAACGGAGGCAAAAAGCCGCTTCCTTGCCAATATAAGCCACGAGATCCGCACGCCACTTCAGACCATTATCGGCATGACGGAACTTCTCATGGACACCTCCCTTGATCACGAACAGTCCGAATATTCACGGCAGATCAGATTTTCCGCGGAGGTGCTTCTTTCCCTTGTCAACGATATTCTTGATTATTCAAAACTTGAAGCGGGAAAGATGGAACTGGAACAGCTTGATTTTGATTTTGAAGAACTGGTCGAACAGTCGGTAGAGATGGTGTCGCTTGAAGCCCACCGCAAGGGGCTTGAGATTGCCATTGAAATTCCGGCGGATACCAGGCTTGTTCTCAGGGGGGATCCCCACAAGATCAGGCAGATAGTGATAAACCTTGCGAAGAACGCGGTCAAGTTTACCGACAGGGGAGGGGTAACCATATCAAGCTCCCTTGGCAGGTATAAAGGGCAGGAGGCCCTTAGCCTCGCGGTGGCGGATACCGGCATCGGGGTTGCCCCGGATCTTCGGGGCAGGCTCTTTACAAGTTTCACGCAGGCCGGCGCTTCAACCTCCCGGCGTTTCGGCGGCACCGGCCTCGGCCTTGCCATCTGCAGAAACCTGGTGGAGCTTATGGGCGGCTTCATCGAAATGGTTCCCAATGAGGGCGGCGGTTCGATTTTCCGTTTTACCATCCCCCTCAGGCGCGCTGATTCCGCCCCTCCCGCGGCCGAAAGCGCCGGAGGCAAACGGGAGCTGCGCATACTTGTGGTTGACGATCATCCCGAATCAAGGCGCGTCATCTGCTCTTGCCTGGCGGACATGGGCTTTGTAAACATCGGGGCCGCCGCATCGGGCGACGAGGCCCTTGCCTTCATGAGGCGGGCCGCGGCGGAGGGCAGACCCTGCGGTCTTTGCTTTATCGATTCGGTAATGCCCGTCATGGACGGGTGGCGCCTTGCCGCGGAGATTCACAATGATGAAAGCATATGCGGCGCAAAGCTGATTCTCATGGTGCCCCGCGGCATGCCGGGGGCGGATACCAAGATGACCCTGCTCGAGTGGTTCCGGGCCTATATCAACAAGCCCGTTAAACGCCGCGCCCTTGGGGCTGTTATCCGTTCCCTTGACGAGGCAAACCTTGAAGCTGTTCCGGCGGAAGAAGCGGAAGCCGCGCCGTCTCCCGCCGCCGGGCCTGCCCGCGGGGAAGCGGGCGGAACGGCGGCTCCCGGTTCCCGCCCGCTCGTTCTTGTCGCCGAGGATCACAGGGTAAACCAAAATCTTTTTTCCCTGTACCTGGAAAAAACCGGCTGCGATTCGATTCTGGCCGGCGACGGGCTGGAGGCCCTGGAAAAGGCCGCGGCCAACAGGGTTTCGCTGGTTTTTATGGACATCCAGATGCCCCGCATGAACGGGTATGAAGCGGCCAAAGCCCTTCGGGAAAAGGGATTCAGGCGTCCCCTTGTAGCGGTTACCGCCGGAGCGCTTCCCGGCGAGCATGCCCGGTGCCTGGAAGCCGGTTTTGACGATGTTTTGACAAAGCCCTTCAAACGGGCCGATCTTGAAAAGATGCTTTTGAAGTGGCTCCGTGTCCGGCAGGACGGGGACGCCCGACAGGAGAGCGCCGCCGTTCCGTCATGCGTCATTGTTTCGCCTGACGGCGATCTTCCGGGGCCCGCGGTTCCCCCCGGGACGGCGGTGTCCCCCGCCGCCCCGCCGCCTGTTTCCGGGACGGAAACGGCGGCTTTGGTTCCGGACGCGGAAGTTTTTGACATCGCCGATTTGCTTGATACCTTTATGGACAACGAGGAAGCCGTCAAACCCCTGCTTGCCTGTTTTGTCGAACGTACCGGCGAACAGCTTGAATCTGAAATCCCCGGCCTGCTCGCGGCGAAAGACTGGCAGAAAGCATGCCTGGAGGTTCACACCGTCAAGGGCAGCGCGCTTACCCTGGGGGGCAGGGAACTCGGCAGGGCCGCGGCCCGGCTGGAACTTGCCTGCAGAAACGCCGATTCCGGGGAAGCGGAAGCCGCCCTGCCTCCGGCGCTGGAAGCCTATGCCCGTTTCAGGACAGCCGCCCTGAAGTACCTCGGCGCTTCTTCGGGCGCGGCAAAAGGATAAGCCCGTGGCGTATTCTTCCCTTCACACCCACACTTTTTTTTGCGACGGCAGGGACGATGTTGAAACAATGTGCCGCGCCGCCTTTGGGAAGGGACTCTGCGCCGTTGGTTTCAGCGCCCACGGCCCGGTATTCGCCAAAACGGGAATCAAAACAGACTGGCATCTTCCCGATGAACGCCTCGATGAGTACATGGATGAAGTGAAGGCGGCCCGGCGCCGCTGGGAGGGAAGGCTCCGGGTTTACCTCGGCCTTGAACTTGATTATATCAAGGGGCTGCGTTCGGCTATGGATCGGGACATCCTGAGTCTGGGGCTGGATTACATCATCGGTTCGGTTCATTACATCGTACCCCAAAACGGCGCGGGGCCTTTTACCGTAGACGGCCCTCCGGAAGAGATGGAAAGGGGAGTCCGGGAAGGTTTTGGCGGGGACGGCGAAGCCATGATGCAGGCCTACTGGGACGCGCTGGAGGAAATGATCGCCCTGGGCGGTTTTGATATTTTGGGCCACGCCGATCTTGTTAAAAAAAACAACCAGGACGGCCGCTGGTTTGATACGGAAAGCCCCTCCTACGGGGGACGGCTTTCCGGAATTGCCCGCGCCGCCGGCCGCTCCGGCCTTGTCGTGGAAATCAACACCGGCGGCCTTAACCGGGGCAGAACCAGGGACACCTATCCTTCAACAGCCTTTCTCCGTCTTCTTGGGGAGAATCAGGTTCCGGTTCTCGTCAGCGCCGACGCCCACCGCGCGGAGGATATCGCCGGCCACTACGATACCGCCCGCAATGCCCTGCTTGAGGCGGCGTACACCGGCCACGTTCTTTTTCAGGGCAGGAAAAACGGCAGGGCCCTTTGGCGCAGTGAGGCTTTGTAGGCCGCTTGGTTGTTCCGGCAAAAACGCGCTAAAGACTCAAGTCAAGGTTTTGTCGGAACACGGTATACAGGGAAGAGGCCAAGGTCCGAAACTGTGCGCCCCCGCCAGACCGATACTCCCCAGCCCCGACTTCAGTACCACCTGTTCCGGGAGAACAGAAACCGTTTGCGGCAGAATGTTTTGTCCTGAGGTTTTTCACCAAAGTTTTTGTCAGTCCACAACGAACAGGAAGAAGCAGGAGCTAAAGCCCTGGTAACAGCGGCAGCCGTGCCGTACATCCGCAGCTCAGAACGCCAGAGTCACCGCCTTTCCCCCGGCAAGACTCCTCCGCACGTCAACAAGCCGCTGGTTTGAAGAACCCCGGAAACGGAGATCGATGTTCCGCAGGGCCTGAATAAAGGGGCCGTCCACCAGTATGTCCGTGGCCTCAACAAGACGCCGCCAGCCTGCCGCCGCGGAACCGCCGCCGGCCGCGCCGCCCCCGAAGCCTGCCGCCGCGCAAAGATCCTCCCAGAGATAGCCCGTGAAGGTTACAACCGAAAGCCCCAGGGCGCGGACTTCTTCCGCAAGGACGGCGCAGGCCTCCGCCTGGGTAAAGGGATCGCCTCCGGAAAGGGTAATGCCGTCCAGCAGGGGGTTCTCCCTTATTTCGCCTAACAACTCCCTGACCGCCGCGGGGCGGCCGCCCTCAAAACTCTGAAGCCGCCGGTTGTGGCAGCCGGGGCAGCGAAAATCGCAGCCCTGCACAAAGACGACATAGCGAAAGCCCGGCCCGTCCACGATGGATTCGGGTTCTGTTCCGCCGATGCGCAGGACGGCGTCTTCAGCGGAGGAAGCGCCGCGGGCCGTGTCCGGTCTTGTGTCCGCCGTGTCCGCGCCGGAACCGGCAGCGCCGCGCCGGATTGTACCGGCCGCGGTCTCATACACGGGCATGCTTCACCCGATCCCGCTCTTCGGCGCGCTTGGCATTGTTGAAACGCTCAAGGGTTCCCACAAGATAGCCGGTGATGCGCCGGATCCGCTCAAAGGGCCGATCCCCTTCTTCACGGCCGCACTTTGGGCATCTTTCACCGATGATACCCCGGTACCCGCAGACCGGATCGCGATCAAGGGGGTGGTTGATGCTGCCGTAGCCGATGCCGGCCTCCTTCATCGCCCGGACAATTTTTTCAAAGGCTTCGGGGTTTTTCGAGGCGTCTCCGTCAAGCTCAATGTAAGTGATGTGCCCCGCGTTGGTCAGGGCATGGTAGGGCGCTTCGATCTGAATTTTTTTCAGGGCGCCGATGGGAAAGTATACCGGAACATGGAAACTGTTGGTGTAGTAGTCGCGGTCGGTGACGCCCGGAATTGAACCGAAGATATCCCGGTCCATTTTGACAAAGCGGCCGGAAAGTCCCTCGGCGGGGGTGGCGATGAGGGAGAAATTCAGTTTCCGTTTCAGGCTTTCTTCGTCCATGCGGCTGCGTAGGCGGCTGATGATCCTGAGCCCCAGAGCCTGGGCATCGGCGGATTCCCCGTGATGTTTGCCGGTGAGGGCGAAAAGACATTCGGCAAGTCCGATGAAACCAAGCGTCAGGGTTCCGTGCCTGAGCACTTCGCGGATTTCATCCTCCCAGCCCAGCCTGTCCGAATCGAGCCAGATACCCTGGCCCATGAGGAAGGGGAAATTTTTCACCTTCTTCCCGGCCTGAATTTCAAAGCGTTCAAGAAGCTGGGCAACGATAAGATCCGCCTTTATGTCCAGTTCATCAAAAAAAAGATCAGGGTTTCCCCCGGCGCGCAGGGCAAGGCGGGGCAGGTTAATCGTGGTAAAGCTCAGGTTCCCCCTGCCGTAGGTTATCTCCTTTTCGGGGTCGTGAATGTTCGCGATTACCCGTGTCCTGCAGCCCATGTAGGCGATTTCGGTTTCGGGTTTTCCGGCGCGGTAATATTGCAGATTGAAAGGCGCGTCCTGAAAGGAAAAATTGGGAAAGAGCCGCCTGGAGCTGACCCGGCAGGCAAGCTGAAAGAGATCGTAATTCGGATCCTCCGGGTTGTAGTTGATTCCCTCTTTGACACGGAAAATTTGAATCGGAAAGATCGGCGTTTCGCCGTCGCCAAGACCGGCCTCGGTGGCGAGGAGTATGTTGCGTATAACCATGCGCCCTTCGGCGGAAGTGTCGGTTCCGTAGTTGATCGAGGAAAAGGGAATCTGTGCCCCTGCCCGGCTGTGCATGGTATTGAGGTTGTGGATCAGCGCCTCCATTGCCTGGTAGGCCGCTTTTTCGGTTTCCTCGAGGGCCTTTGCCCGGGCAAATTTCCGGAGGCGCCGGCTTGTTGACCCTCCGGTGAATCGCTCCAGGATCGCCGCCTCGGCGCGGTAGTATTCACCGGATCCCTCCGTGTCCGCAAGGGCGGGCTTCAGGGGACCCGCGAAGAGTTCTGCCTCAAGGGCCCTGCCCAGGGCCTCGCAGGCTTCCGGCACAAGCAGCTCTGCGGCTTTCAGCAGATTCTGCCGGTAACATTTGGCAAAGGTTTTGACCACGCCCGGCGCCAGTCCCCGCTCAAAATTGGGAATGCTCTGCCCCCCGTGCTGGTCGTTCTGGTTCGACTGGATGGCGATACAGGCAAGGGCCGAGTAGCTCCTGATATCGTTGGGCTCCCGAATTGCCCCGTGCCCCGTACCGAAGCCGCCGCGGAAAAGCTTGTCGATATCAATCTGGCAGCAGGTGGTGGTGAGGGTGAAAAAGTCCAGATCGTGAATATGGATATCCCCTTCACGGTGAGCCCTGGCGTGTTCGGGATTGAGTATGAACAGCTCGTTAAACTGCTTTGCCGCCTCGGAACCGTACTTCAGCATGTTCCCCATGGCGGTGTTGCCGTCAATATTGGCGTTTTCCCGCTTCAGATCGTTATCTTTCGCGTCTTTTACGGCAAGTTCCTCAAAAGTCCGCATCAGCCGGGTGTTCATTTCCCGTATCCGTGTCCGTTCGGCACGGTACAGGATGAATTTTTTAGCCGCGGAGCCCAGCCCGCAGTCGATCAGGACCTCTTCAACCGTGTCCTGAATGTCCTCTACCTCGGGAATTTTCCCCCCGCAGCTGCTTTCCAGCCGGCCCGCGGCCTTTTCGGACACGGCCATAGCCTTTTCCCAATCCATAGTACCGGCGGCCATTCCCGCCTTGTACACCGCATTGGTGATTTTTTCGATATTAAACGGCGCCTCCCGTCCGTCCCGCTTCCGAATCCGCGTCGGCATGCCTTTCCCCCTTTTTTGCAGTAATATAAGTCTGTCCCAAAACTAATTGGCTGTGCGCTAACGCGCACGGTTTTGGGCCAGGGTCATGTGTCTTAATGATACTATCGGCTAAAACTACACGGTATATAGCGTTATTTATGACAATAACACACTAGGGGTGGGGGCGTCAAGACCGGCGCAGGGCGGGCCAGGGCAACAGCACTTACTTTGTTATCAAGGAAAAAACAAGAATATTAACCACAGAGATTAGCTTAAACCGGCCACCGTAAAACAAAAGGCGGCGCCGGGCACAGGCAAACCTCCGGTTTGCGCGCAGACCGCGGACGGCGCACCCGATGCCCGCTAATCGCTCCTGGTCCCTGTTTTATCATATGGCGTATGAAATTAGAGAACGGGTGGGGTGTGAGGTGGTGGTGCTGAACCCGGGCAAGCTGCCGGGCAGGAAGGAGATGCGGCGGAGGGCGCTGATAGCCGGGCATATGCGGACTGGAGCGGGAAGGGGATGAGGAGATAAAGCGGCGAAAAAGGAAAAAAAGAAACGCCGCTTCATGTATCCATCGCCCTGTTCGCCGTTGTGGTTAAATCTTGATTTATGGAACCCGAAGTTCGGCCTATTAAAATTTCCAGGTGTAGCGAAACCCCGTAGACAGGCGGAAACCGGCGGCAAAGTCGGCGTTGAGATTCGCCTCATCGTTTTCGCTGAAATAGGACTGCCACGCCAGCTCCGCGTAGGGCGCAAGTTCTCCTTTCGCGATTTTGA
>JAISND010000077.1 GCA_031276615.1 Treponema sp.
CTGATTTACGAGCAGCAGTATACGGATAAAACTTCGAAAAATTCCGGTGAGGAATTTACCAGCCTGAAACAGGCTGTCAGGGGACTGGTTCCCCATTTGAACGACAGGTAAAGGAATACACTATGAAAAAGCGCGTCATTGGAATTGTAACGGCCGCCCTGGTCGCGTTGACAAACGCTTCCATCTGGGAAGGTTCCGCCGCCGTGGCTCCGAACGGGGATCTGCCCGACAAAGGCTACTACGCCGGGACCAATTCTTTCCCCAGGAATACGGTGGTGGATATTACCAACCTTGAAAACGGCAAATCCATCCGGGTTATTGTCGCCTCGGGCCTGGAAACACCCGGACTTTTGGCTGTTCTTTCAAAGGATGCCGCGGAGATTATAGACCTTCCGCACAGGTCAATAGGCAGAATCAGGATGAGCCAGCCTTCCGATCCGATCGCCTTTTCCCGCTTTACCGAGGGTGCGCCGGGCGGCGACCCCGATTATGACCCGAAGGCCCTTGTGGAGAGTGAAAAGGTATACGCAAATCCCCTGGCCGAGTCCCCCCCGCGTTTCAGCCAGGCCTATCCGGGTTCAAGTCCCGCGCCGGCTTACGTATCCGAGCCTGAATGGGAAAACGACTCCTACCATGAAATTGTGGATCTGCCGGAAAATCCCGCGGAAGCCACCGAAACGGCGGAAGCCGTAGAAACGGCGGAATCCACTGAGGCCGCCGAAGCTCCCGCTCCTCCGGAAGCTCCTCCGCCCGCGGAAGAAGCCGGCGAAGGGGCGGATGCCGAAACCGCCCCCGTTCTCGCGGAGGACAGTACCGCGGCCCCGGACGAAGCAAAGGGCATTGAGGATTCTCCGCCCGAATATTTTGTCCCGCCGGAAAATGCCGAAAGCATAGCCCGGGTGGAAGGTATGGCCGAACCGGAGGCGGGCGGTTTCGGGGAAGAAGCCGCGGGGAAGGAACCCGAAACTGTTCCTGAAGAGAAGCCGGTGACCGAGACTCCGCCTGTTCCCGATCCCGAAAAAGAATACGACTACGTCCTTGTTCCCGCGGAGGAAAGACCTCCCGAATATTCTCCGGAAACCCTTCCGGAAGATGCCGGGCTTGTCCCGCCGGAAACGGTGGCTGCAGGCAGCCCCCCGGAGGAAGAGCCTCCTGTCAGCCTGGATACCCCGGCAATTCCGGATACGCCGGCCTATGAGGACACAATCCATGCGGAGGCGCCGGAAACCCTGCCCCCGGTTTCACCGGAACCGTGGAGTTTCTCCGTTCCCGTGATCGGCGGCCTTGAACACGGAAAATACTATGTGCAGCTCGGCGCGTTCAGCAAGGCTGAAGCGGTGGAATCCGAGATAAGCAGGATCGGCGGAAGCTACCCCATCGCGGTACAAAACGGGGGCAGCGGTGACAGACCCCTGTACCGCATCCTCCTGGGGCCCATGAACCTGGGCGAATCGGGCGCCCTGCTTCAGCGTTTCAAAAGCATTGGCTACAGTGACGCCTTTGTCCGTGTCGGCGGCAGTTGAAGTGATCCCGGCAATGTCCATGATTACGCGCTGAAAGGATGGCGCGGGGCTTTGCGGAATTCTCAGCGCCCGTGGCAGTGCTTGTACTTTTTACCGGAGCCGCAGGGGCAGGGATCGTTGCGGCCGACCTTGGGGTGGGCGCGGACTACGGTCGCCGCATCGGGCTGCGCGCCGGAGGGACGCGCGCCCTGCCGCATGCCCTGCCCGAAGGCGGAGGCGCCGAAGGAGTTCATGCTGCTGTGGCTTGCCTGTGCCGCGGGGCGCGTCTGTCCGGCGGCGCTTTGGGGCTGCTCGCCGCCGATCTGGATGCGTATCAGGTGCAGGCGCGAGGCAATCTGCCGGCGTATTTCGTCAACCATGGTATCGAAAATCTGGAAACCTTCAACCTTGTATTCGGTAAGGGGATTCTTCTGGGCGTAGCTGCGCAGATATACGGCCTCGCGCAGGGCTTCCATGTTTTCAAGGTGATCCAGCCATTTACGGTCGATTTCGCGGAGGTAGTTGGCGCGGATAAAGGCGTTGAGATAAGGCAGTCCGATAAGGGCTTCCTTGTCATTGATGTCCTTTTCCAGATCCGCGAGGATCCGTTTTTCAAGCTCTTCGATATTTTTTAATTCGTCGCCCCTTGCGTCAATCTCCGGATGGTAATTGAATTTGGCCTGAAGCTGCGAACCAAGTTCCTTCAGGGCGGCGGCCATGTCGCGTTTCTGGTTTTGGTTGAATTCGTCGATCATGAGGGCGACCATGCCGGCTGTCGCGTCATTAACCCGCTGTTTCAGGTTTTCGTCAAGGAGAATGGCGTTCCGCTGTTCGTAAATGAATTTCCGTTGCTGGTTAAGCACGTCGTCGTATTCAAGCAGGTGTTTGCGGATTTCGAAATTCCGCTCCTCGACCTTTTTCTGGGCCCTTTCAATGCTCTTGTTAAGCCAGGGATGATAGATTGGCTCCCCCGGCGCCATGCCGATTTTCGACATGAGGCCCTTGATGTTTTCACCGCCGAAAAGGCGCATAAGGTCGTCATCCATGGAGATAAAAAACCTGGATTTTCCCGGATCCCCCTGGCGGCCGGAACGTCCCCGAAGCTGGTTGTCGATGCGCCGGCTTTCGTGCCGCTCCGTGCCGATGACGTAGAGGCCGCCGAGGGACTTGACCTCCTCGTAGTCTTTAAGCCACCTGGCGTACTCCTCCCGGTAAATCGCGGCGTATTTGGCGGCGGCCTCGGGCGTGGCGTCTTCGGAACCGGCGCGTCTCCGGGCACGGTGTTCCGGGTTGCCGCCCAGCTTGATGTCCGTTCCCCGGCCGGCCATATTCGTCGCTATGGTAACCGCGCCCTTCGCGCCGGCCTCCGCGATAATCAGCGCTTCCCTGTCGTGGTTTTTCGCGTTGAGTACCTCGTGCCTTATGCCGCGGCGGGTAAGGGACGCGGAGATTTTCTCCGATTTTTCTATGGAGACCGTGCCCACCAGCATGGGCTGTCCCCTGGCGTGGGCTTCGGCAATTTCATCGCAGAGGGCCTTGTACTTGTCGGCTTCGTTGAGGTACACCACGTCGTCTTCGTCCGAACGTGCCCAGGGCAGGTTTGTCGGTATGAGAACTACGTCAAGGTTGTATAGTTTATTGAACTCTACCGCCTCGGTATCGGCGGTTCCGGTCATACCGGATATTTTTTCATACAGTCTGAAGTAATTTTGAAAGGTAATGGTGGCCAGGGTACGGTTGCGCTGGGCTATTTTTATCCGTTCCTTGGCTTCAATGGCCTGGTGCAGTCCGTCCGAATAACGCCTGCCGTGCAGGATACGCCCGGTAAATTCATCGACTATCTGTACCTGTCCGTCATGGACAACGTAATCCACGTCAAGGTGGAAAAGCTTGTGGGCCTTGAGGGCCTGGGTAAAGTAGTGGATATATTCGAAATTCCCCTCGTCAACAATCGCGCCCTTGATAAGGCCCCGCTTCTGAAGTATCCCCTCGATTTTCGCAAGACCCTCGTTGGTAAAGGAAATGCCCTTGTTCTTTTCGTTGAGCTTGTAGTCCCCGACAACCTCTTCCCCCTGGGTTTCATCGGGGTATTCGCCGTTGTCCTTTTTTTTCACCTCCTCAAGGGACCCCAGGAGTCTGTCGACCTCGGCGTACTTGAAGGTGTCGTCCTCGGCGGCGCCGGAAATAATAAGGGGGGTACGGGCTTCGTCAATGAGGATCGAGTCTATTTCGTCAACGATACAGAAGTTGTGGCCCCGCTGTACCCTGTTCACCATATCCTGGCACATATTATCCCGGAGGTAATCAAAGCCGAATTCGTTGTTGGTGCCGTAGGTGATGTCGCGGGCGTAATTTTCCTTGCGGCGCGCGTTGTCCATGTCGGAAAGGATGGTTCCGACGCTCAGCCCCAGGTAGCTGAAAATGGGCCGCATCCATTCGGCGTCCCGTTTGGCAAGGTAGTCGTTGACCGTGACTACGTGTATGCCCCTGCCGGAAATGGCGTTAAGGTAGGCCGCGGCAACGCTCATCAGGGTCTTGCCTTCGCCGGTTTTCATTTCGACGATTTTGCCCTGGTGGAGCACTATGGAGCCGAGAACCTGCACGTCGTAGGGCCGCTCCCCCAGATTCCGCCGGGCGGCTTCCCGGGCAAGGGCGAAGGCCTCCGGAAGCAGGCTGTCCAGGCTTTCACCGCCATCGTAACGCCCGCGGAAAAGGGCGGTCTGCCGGGGAAATTCCTCCGCGGGAAGACCGAGGGCCCAGACTTCCTTTTCGTTGACCCTGTGCAGTATGGGCAGAAGGGCCTTAAGATCCCGCTCATGTTGGGAACCGAAAAGGGCTCTGACTAACTTTTCAAACATGTTTTAAATGTACCGCTTTGCCCGCTGATAAACAAGGCGGCGCCGCCGGTTTGTAAATAAACAATTACGTGAGGCTTTCCCAAAAACTGAAGTTTTTAGAGGTTCCCGTATACTTTTGCCCTGGCTTCGCTATTTTTCCCCGAACACGTGG
The DNA here is from genome assembly GCA_031276615.1 of Treponema sp. Classification (GTDB taxonomy): domain Bacteria; phylum Spirochaetota; class Spirochaetia; order Treponematales; family Breznakiellaceae; genus JAISAK01. Next base: position 4,512 of record JAISND010000077.1, read on the forward strand.
AGAAAGCAGGCCCACATAATAAAGGAAAAATGGTATATACCGCAAGCCCGCCGTTTGAGTAGTTGAGTTGTCCGGACAGGGCGCAGCCGGCGGCCACCGCTGCCGCGCCCGCGAAATTGGCGGCATATACGAAGGTCCAGTTTCTGAAAACGGCGGACCACCTGATTTTTCCTTCAAGGGCGGGGATGAAGAGAAGGCAGTTGCCGGTAAAAGAATGGGCGGCGGTACTGGACACGGTGGCGGACATGGCGATAATGACCCCCGAGAGGAATCCCAGGAGCAGCAGCTTGTAAACCGGCAATTCGCATTTGCCCATCCCCGCCTGAACGTAATTCGCGGTAACTTCCCGCATGCTAAACAGATTCACGGTTTTTCCCTGAGGGCGTATTTCGCTGCCCCGATTACGTGCCGAATGGTTACGCAGGTGGTAACCGCGCCCACGCCGCCGGGTACCGGGGTAATGGCCCTGACAACGGGCTCCGCTTCGGCGAATTTTACGTCCCCGCAGAGGCTCCCGTCTTCCTTTACGTGGATGCCCACGTCGATTACCGTCTGGCCTTCCCTGAAATATTCGCCGCCCAGCATCTCCGCCTTTCCGGCGGCGGCAACGACGATCTCGCCTTCCCGCACTACGGCGGGCAGGTCTTCTGTTTTGGTGTGGCAGATGGTCACCGTGGCGTTTTTGTGCATCAGCATCATCGCCACGGGCCGCCCGATTACCAGGCTGCGGCCGACAACGGTAACCCGCCTGCCCGCCGGATCGATGCCGTAGTGGGCAAGGATCGCCATGCAGGCTTCGGCGGTGCAGGGGGGGAAGCCCAAGGGGATGTTGGCGAACACCCCGGCCAGCGATCCGTCGGTGATGCCGTCTATGTCTTTTTCCGGCAGCAGCGCCGCGCGGATCGCGTTGTCGTCGATGTGTTTGGGCAGGGGCCGGAAGAGAAGTACGCCGTGAACGTTTTTGTCGGCGTTTACCCCGTGAATAACGTCGAGAAGCTGCCGCTCGCCGGCGTCCGCGGGAAGCACGTACTGATTGACGGCAACGCCCACGGAATCGCAGCGTTTCTTCGCGCCCTTTTCGTAGGAAACATCCTCGTCCCTCTCGCCGAGCCGGATTATCCCCAGGGCAGGGGTAACACCTTTGGCCTTGAGAGCCTCCACGTCTTTCTTCATGGTTTCTGCAAGGGCGTCAACTACTTCTTTTCCCTTCAGTATTTGTGCCATTACGGCCTCCTTGGCTGTTAGAGTCGTGAAAACAGCGGCCGGCGTCAAACCGGCTGCTGTTTCTGGTTTACCTGAGTTGTTCCTTCACTCCGGCGAAAATACGGTCGGCCTTTGCCCCGTATTCGGCAAGCAGGCGGTCGGCGTCGGCGTTAAGCTTTTCGGCGCAGGCGCGGTCCTTCATCGCCTTTGTGTTGATAAAGACGTTGAGGCTGGCGCCGACGAGGGCCGCCTTGCAGAAGGTTACGCCTGCCCCGGCGTCGCTTGTCGCGAGTTTCGAGCCTTTCGCCGCGAAGCCTTCGATAATGTCGATAGCCCCGGCGCAGCTTTTCATGATCTCGAAGGGCGTTGTTACGGCGACCCGGAGGGCCGCTTCCATGACGCGGTCCTTTTCCGCCCGCTGTTCCGGCGTGTCTTTGGGCAGGCCGTAAGCCCTGGCAAGGGGCGCGAAATCTTCGGCGTCCCTGTCGATGAGCCTGAGCAGCGCATCCTGAAGCCTGTCGGACTTTTTTTTCAGCTCGACAATTTCGGCTTCCACATCGGCGTACTT
>JAISND010000013.1 GCA_031276615.1 Treponema sp.
CTTTATGCTGGCGATTAATATATATGCCACGATAGATGAAAGCATTTACTGCGTCCGTACTGCAGAATACAATGTTGATTTCAAAGGGCACGGAATTGAAAAATATAAAAAGCGTGAAAGTATTACTGGTTGACGTTGCAATAATCAACCGCCCCAAGGCTCCCCCGCATAGCGGGTTCTTGGGTATGCGACCCGGCTTCGAATCTTGAAAATGTACCTCCATGAACGGGATGAGGAAGCCTATCTCGCCCGGATGGTGTGTCCTTGACGTCCTCCCGATCTCCGTGTCAAATTCACGCCCCGCAGCAGTGTTTGTATTTTCTGCCGCTGCCGCAGGGGCAGGGATCGTTGCGGCCTACCTTGGGCTGGGAACGGCGGACGGTTTCCGGCGGAGCGGAATCCGGCTCCTCTTCTTCGCCGTCATCGTAGGCGGCGTTTTTTCGCGCTGATTTTTTGTATTTTTTCATGCGCTGGTACAGCATCTTTTCGGGATCCCGGGTACGCAGGGCGGTATTGAAAAAAGAACCATGGAGGGCGTAGAGTTCGGGATATTCCTCTTTTAAACGTCTGAGTTGGGGATCGAAGGTTTTTTTATCTTCCAGGAGGTGGTATTCTATGGCTATTACCTCAAGCTCGTCTTCGTCCTCTTCCATGTCGGAGTTTAATATCCTGAAGAGGTCGCGGAAAATCTCGTGATACTTTTTTTTCACCAGCCCTTCAATGTCGAAGGCCAGTCGTACGGCGTCGAGTTTTCCCCGTATCAACCCGGGCAAATCCGGAAGTAAATCCGCCATTTCTTTTAAATCGGGATAGAGCGCTGCCAGGCTGTTGGCCGGAACAAGCGTCAGTATTTCCCGTAGGGCCAGATGACCTTTGTTCCTGCCCTCCCGGCCGCCTTCCCGGATCAGGCGGATGATTTCCCGCAAATGCTTCCCAGCCTTATCGATGTTCTCAATACCGCCGGTAAGAAACGCATGGGCGTGGAGGTAGATTTTTTCCCACTCATTGGTCTTGACCTCTTTGACTGCCTCAAGGGCCTCATTGGTACTCGCTCCCAGTTCATCCCACATAGAGGGACTGTTTTTTAAACCTTCAACCATACTGGAGATAAGCAGGAACCAGCTTTCAATAGAGGAACGATCCAAGGCCAGGGAGCGCCGTGCTTCGGCCTGGGCCTTCTTGTGCCAGCCGCGATCAAAATAGCAGTGCCCCAGTTCCCGGGCATACCGGGGATTATCGGGGTGTCTGCGGCAAAGCTCTTCCCACGCTTCGGAGGCCTTGCCGGTTTTGTCGTCCGCCGAAAGGGAAAAAGCATACTCCTCCCGGACATGGTCCAGTTCGGGATGGCTTTTCAGGATTATTTGGTACAGTTCCTTCGCCTTGTCGCGCCTGCCGAGACGGTCGAAGCGCCGGGCCTCGTGGAAGAGGGGGGCGACGGAATCGGGCAGATGGCCTATGGCGTCGTATTCAGCGCGTTTCTGCCCGTCCCTAAGGGTTTCGTAGGCGGCGCGGATTTCCTTGAATTCTTCGGGGAAACGGTCGGGCTGATATTTACGGACCAGCTTGAAGTAGGCCCCCTTTATCTCCGCCTCCGTGGCGGTGTTCGCGATCCCCAGCACCTCGTAGTGATTCTTTTTCGCTTCATCAAAGAGAAACAAAAAAACCTCCTAAAAACCTTCGCCGCCGGCCCAACGCCGCCAGGGCTTCCGCGGCAAGGGTGTTCCCGCGATCCTTGGCCAGGGCTTTTGCGAAACAGTCCGCCGCGGGGCCATACCGTTTTGCCAGGGCCCAGAGGCAGCCCTGTATATTGAGGAGCCGCACGTTTTGATGCGCCGCTTTTTGCGCCCCATGCTGCGCCGCCAGCGCCGCGGCCTTCCACTTCTTTTTTCCCGCCAGCAGGACGATCCGGTTCAACTGCAAATCCGGATCCGGCGCTTCCGTTTCGCCGCGCTCAATCCGGCAGATTTCCGCAAGCCGGGCTGCGCCTTCATGGGCCGGATCAAAGACGCGGGCAAAGGCTGCGTAAGCCAGGGCGGAACTTAGGTCCCGCCGCTTCGCCGCCGCCAGGCCCAAGAGGTAATAGCGCCTCCCCCAGTCCTCCGCCCGCATCATATCAGCTTATCCGCCTTTTCTATCGCTTCAACCATGAACAGTAATTCGTCCCGCAGGTCTTCGGCCTGTTCCTTGTTTTTTAGCAGCAGCGCCTCCTTGAGCCGCCGCACCAAGAGGCTGATATCATCGCCCATATCCTTGCCCAAGGCGACGATCTTTTCCGCCTTGCGGATCAGGGGACGGAAGGGCCGCGCCCCCTCGGTCTGCTCCCATTTTGAGAGGTCCAAGAGGGGCCCGGCCTTTACCCCGGTGGTGCTGATATCCGCGGAAACCTGTTTGCCGGTAGAAACCACGCTGGCCTTTACCTGGAGGATGCCGTTCATGTCATAACCAAAACTTACCTCAATCTGTTCCTTCCCCTGCCGGGCCGCGGGGATTCCGGCAAGCTTCAGTTCGCCAAGGCGCTCGTTATTTTCCGGGTCCGAGGATTCCCCCTGAAACACGTCGATGATCACCTCGGTCTGATAGTCCTCCGCAGTGGTGTAGATCCTTGTTTTTTCGGCGGGGATCGTGGTGTTCCGCGGAATGAGGGGGTCAAAGACCCGCCGGCTCTCGAACACACCATGGTGCAGGGGGGCCGTTCCCAGGGTGTAGGGGCACACATCGGTAAGGACCAGGTCTTCGTTGTTGATGCTGCCCTCAATAAGCCCCGCCTGAATCGCCGCGCCCCGGGCCACCGTCAAATCGGGGTCCACCAGGGAACGGGGAACCGCGCCGAGAGTCTCCTCCACGA
>JAISND010000135.1 GCA_031276615.1 Treponema sp.
CATTACAAACCTTGGCGCGGTAAAAAGAATTCTCGGTCAGCGAAACGACATCCTCTACATTCTATTTACCGTTCTCTTTGCGCTCCGGACCGGCATTGTGATTGACGGCATTTTAAGGATAAGCGCGTGAGGGCGGCTTTAAAATACGGGACCGGTTTCCGGCCGGCCCGCGTTCCGGTAAAAAAAGCGCGAAAAGTTAAAACCCAAAAAATCGCCGATTAGGTGATTTTTTACCTTGCAAACCAATATCAGGGAACCTCTAAAAACTTCAGTTTTTAGAGGTTTTCTTACCCTTGGGAGAAAATCGTATTGCCATAATTGCTTGTGTTACAAGGAATTGCGGACGGACTTTAGTCCGATTTCTCCGGCGGACTTTGTCCGACACCTCTGGAAACCCAACCGGGGTTTTTAGAGGTGCCCATCAACAAGTTAAGAATTTATGTCCACGGATTTCACGGATTTTCACAAATTAAGGAAGGATTTTGGTACAAAAATCCGTGTCGAACTTTAGTTCGCAATCTGTGGGCCTTTTTTGGTTTTCATTTGTCCCGGTTTTGCTTAACCTGCTTAATCAAGCTACTAGACCAAAGTTCCCCGGAATGTTATCCTGTTGTTTCATATTCACAAACAATTGAGAGGTGTGGTTTTTATGGCTTCCAAAAAAACTCCTGTTGAGAAAAATTCCCTGAAATCGGAATTTTTGCATCGTTTTAAGGCTAATCCTTTTGTTTTTATCGGCACCATTTTCATTCTTATACTCGTTATCGCGGCCTTTGTGCTGGTTCCGGCCATTGTCCCCAATGCCGAAAAGAACCAGACCGATCTGACCTTCGGCGCCTACGACAAGGTTCCCATCACCTATGTGCCGGGAAACTATTTTGCCCGAAGCTACGATATGGTCGCCCAGAACAGGCAGAATCAGATAGACCCGAACAATTTCCAGTTTGCCGCCTACCAGATCTGGCGCGAGGCCTTTGAAATGGCGGCGGTTCACACCGCCATACTGCAAGAAATGAAACAATCCGGCTACACCGCCCCGGCAGACACGGTTGACCGGGAAGTTGCCCGGCTCCCCCAGTTTCAGGAAAACGGCCGTTTCTCGTCCGTCCTTTATAACAGGCTGGACAGCAATGCCCGGCTGACGCTCTGGCGGCAGGTTCAGGACAGCATTGCCGGCGAACATTTTTATTCCGATGTTATGGGACTCCTCAAGCCCACGGCCGAAGCGTCTTTTATCGCGAAGATGAATTCGCCGCAGCGAAGTTTCGACATGGTAAGTTTCTCCGTGGATTCATACCCGGATTCGGAGGCCGCCGCCTATGCGGAGGAGCACGCCGATTTGTTCCGTACCGTTCACCTGTCAAAGATCACTATTAATTCCAGCGAGCGGGAAGCCCGGCAGATTCTTTCATCGATTCAAGACGGAAGCAGTTCTTTTGAGGATGCCGCCAAGGCCCATTCCCAGGACAGCTATGCCGAAAAAGGCGGCGATATGGGAATCAGGCTGGCCCATGAGCTGACGCAGGAAGTTGCGGAGGATGCCGACAGGGAAAAACTCCTGAGCCTGGGAAAAGGCGAATACAGCGAGCTGATAAAGCTCGATTCCGGCTGGGCCTTCTTCCGGGCGGAGGACGCTGTCCAAAACGCCGATTTCGGCGATTCCTCCGTCATTGAAAAGGTTCGTTCCTATATCAGGGAATTTGAACGGGGCCGCATGGAGGACTGGTCAATCGGGGAGGCGCGCGCTTTTATCAGCCTGGCAGGGGAATTCGATTTTAACGAGGCCGTCTACCAGCGCGGCATTGAAAAACAGAGTTTCGGCCCCCTGCCCGTCAATTACGGGAACGTCGATCTGTACGCGACTCTTTCATCCTTTTCGGTACAGGAACTTTCCGGCTCCCATGTGGATGAAAATTTCTGGAGAACCGCCTTTTCGACTCCCGTCAACACCCCTTCGGAGCCGCTGGTTCAGGGCGCCAATGTGCTTGTCCTCTACCCCACCGAAGAAACTGACGCCGGGGAATCCGGCTTTGAAAGCATTGAATCGATTTTTTCGTCCTACTGGCTTTCCTACATGACCGAGCAGATGATTCGCAGCCATTTCCTCAACAGCAAAAAAATGGAGGATCGTTTCTTTGAAACCTTCTTCCGCTATTTCATGCCCCAAAGCAACTGATCCGACCCATGCCGGAGGACGCGCGGGAGGGGGAACTTCGGCCCGCGGGGGACAGGCCCGGAAAGACTGAAGCCCGCCGCGGTTTTTCCGTATCCTACAGAGGGAGGAATCTCCTCTCGACCGTCGACCCCATAGGCCAGGCGGAGCGGGCTGTGGAGGCTCTGCCCCTTCTTGAAAGAACCCTCTACCTCTGTCCTTCCCCGCTTCTCGGTTACGGACTGGAAACGCTCCTTGCGAAACTCGAAGGCGTCTCCAACTCCGCCCTGCTCTGCATCGAGGCCGATGAGAGGCTTTTTGAATTTTCGCTTGAGGCCCTGAACCCGGCGCTCAAAAACGATCCGCGGTTCAGGTATACGAATATCAGGGAAAGCGGGGCGCTCTGCGCCTTTGTGCGGGGCTGCTGGGGCCCGCGCCGTTTCCGCAGGATTCAGCCTGTCCGCCTGACGGGAGGGTGGCGGCTAACGCCGGAAATCTACGATTCCCTTGAGGAATCTTTAAGGAGGGACCTTGCCCTTGGCTGGGGCAACGCCCTTACGCTGACAAAGCTCGGACGCCGCTACATGCGCAACGCCCTGCGGAACCTCTCCCTTGTTTCCCGCTTCCCCTCAATAGCGGAACTCGGTTTCGGCGCCGCCCCCGTCCTTGTCATGGGCGCGGGGCCTTCCCTTGACGATCTGCTTGACAGTCTGGCGCGGCGCTTCGCGGAAAAACTCAAATATCCCGAAAGGCGGCCTTTCAGAATTGTCTGCGTGGATACCTGCCTTCCCTGCCTGCGTGAACGCGGCATTGTCCCTGACCTCGCGGTGATCCTTGAAAGCCAGCACTGGAACCTCCGGGACTTCATCGGCGTCCGGAACCGGAAGATCGCGGCGGCGCTGGATCTTTCCGCCCTGCCGGCCACCGGAAGAATCCTTGGCGGGGATATCTTCCTTTTCACGACTCCCTGGACAGGCCTGCGCCTCTTCGGACGCCTTGGGGAAGCGGGGCTGCTCCCGCCGCGCCTCCTTCCCCTGGGATCGGTGGGACTCACCGCGGCGGAGCTTGCCCGCCGCCTCGGCCGCGGGAAGGTAATCGTCACGGGCCTTGATTTTTCCTTTACCCCGGACGCTTACCATGCCCGTTCAAGCCCCGGCCACCTGGACAGGCTGCTCCGCCACGACCGTTTCCACAGTCTGCTCAACGCCGACGCCGCCTTTGGGGCCGCAAGTTTCGGGACGGTCTCGAAATCGGGGCTTCCGGTGCGGAGCAGCCCCGTTATGCGTAATTACCGCGGCCTTTTTGAACAGGAATTCGCGGGCAACCCCAGGCTCTTCGACATCAGGGGGACGGGGCTGCCCCTGGGAATACAAACGGTCGAAACGGAAGAGGCCCTCGACATGCTCGAAACAGGCGGCCCCGGACAGGCCCGGCGGCCGGACGCGGCGGGCGTGACGCCGCGGGACAGGGAGGACGCCGCCCCGCCGCCCGCGCCGCGGGAGGCCCTCGCCGCCTTCATCGGCAGAGAGGAAGATCGCCTCACGCTGCTGCGGTCCATCCTTACCGGCGGGGCCGGCGCGGAAGGGCTGGAAACGCTCCTTGACGAGTGCGACTACCTCTGGGCGCACTTCCCCGACTGCGCCGGCGCCGGGGGACGCCGTCCTTCCGCGCGGGACACGGGCTTCCTCAGGCGGGTGCGCGCGGAGATCGATCCCTTCCTTGAGTTATGGCGCCTGACGCTGAAAGAAATCTGACAAAGCCCCTCGGGGCTTGCGGCGGGGAGGCTTATACGGTTTTGCGCCGGGCAAACCGCTACCCGTCTTTTGTTTTCAGGACGGCGAGGAAGGCGCTTTGGGGCAGCTCCACGTCGCCGACCATCTTCATCCGCTTCTTGCCCTCTTTCTGCTTTTCAAGGAGCTTGCGCTTGCGGGTAATGTCGCCGCCGTAACACTTGGCAAGCACGTCCTTGCGCAGGGCATTGACGGTTTCCCTGGCGATGATCTGGCTGCCGATGGCGCCCTGAACGGGAATCTTGAACTGCTGCCTGGGTATTTCGCCGCAGAGCCGCTCGCAGACCATGCGGGCGCGGTCGTAGGCGTTGGGCTTGTAGACCAGCTGGGAAAGGGCGTCCACGGCCTTGCCGTTGAGGAGTATGTCCAGCCTGGCAAGCTCGGTGGCCCTGTAGCCGGTGATGTCGTAGTCAAAGGAAGCGTAGCCGCGGCTGATGCTTTTGAGGCGGTCGTAGAAATCGAAGAGCACCTCCGCGAGGGGCATGTCGTAGATCATCTCCACCCGCTTTTCATCAAGGTAAGTCATATTGGTCTGGACGCCGCGTTTTTCGAGACAGAGGGTCATAATGTTCCCCAGGTATTCGGCGGGGGTGATCACCGAAGCGCGGATGTAAGGCTCTTCGGCGCTTTCGATGCGGCCCTCGTCGGGGTATTCCACCGGATTATCGACCATAATCTCTTCACCCTCGCCGCCGGGCCCGCCGCGGAGCTTTACCCTGTACTTTACCGAGGGCGCGGTAAAGATCACCGACTGGTTGAATTCGCGCTCAAGCCTTTCCTGTATCACCTCAAGGTGAAGAAGGCCAAGAAAGCCGCAGCGGAAACCGAAGCCCAGGGCTGCCGAGGAATCCTTTTCGTAGATCAGGGAAGCGTCGTTCAGTTTGAGTTTTTCCATGCTCGAGCGCAGCTCTTCGTAATCGTTTGAATCAACCGGATAAATCGAAGAGAACACGACTGGCTTGACCTCGCGGAAACCCGGCAGGGGCGCGGCGCAGGGTTTGTCGGCGCCGGTAACCGTATCGCCGACGCGCACGTCGCCAAGGGTCTTGATTCCGGCGATGACATAACCCACGTCGCCCGCGGAAAGCTCCGCGGTCTCAACCAGGGCAAGCCTGAAAACGCCGGCGGTTTCAACCTCGTACACGGAACCGCTGAACATGAAGGAGATTTTCATTCCCTTCTTTATCTTTCCGTCAAAGAGGCGGAGGTGAACCACCACGCCCCGGTAGGGATCGTAGTGACAGTCGAAGACGAGGGCCCGCAAAGGGCCGGAAGGATCCCCGGAAGGCGGAGGAACGCGTTCCACAATGGCCTCGAAGAGTTCATCGATCCCCGTTCCCTGCCGCGCGGAAACAAGCAGCGCGTTTTCCGCGTCCAGTCCCAGATCCTTTTCGATCTGTTTTTTTGTTTCCGCAATGTCGGCGGCCTGCATGTCGATCTTGTTGATCACCGGCACGATTTCAAGGTTGTGTTCCAGGGCAAGGTACATATTGGAGAGGGTCTGCGCCTGTACCCCCTGGGTGGCGTCCACCAGGAGCAGCGCGCCCTCGCAGGAACTGATCGCCCGGGACACCTCGTAGCTAAAGTCAACGTGGCCGGGCGTATCGACTAGGTTAAGCTCGTACTCCCTGCCGTCCGCCGCCGTATAGGGTATGCGTACCGCCTGACTCTTGATCGTGATGCCCCGCTCCCGCTCGATATCCATATTGTCAAGAATCTGATCCTGAAAATCGCGATCCTCCACCAGACGGGCCTTTTGAATAAGCCGGTCGGCCAGGGTGGACTTGCCGTGATCGATGTGGGCGATGATACAAAAATTACGGATTAAAGAAGTTTCTGCCATTGATGAAACTATACAGGCAAAAACGAAAATTCTCAAGGGAGCGGGAAAACCGGCGGCCGCAATGCCCGCCCGCGGCTATCCGCCAAGATAGGCGCTTCTTACGGCAGGGTTGTTGAGCAGATCCTTTCCCTGGCCTTCAAGGTATACTTTACCATTTTCAAGAACATAAGCACGGTCGGCTGCAGAAAGCGCCATGACGGCATTTTGCTCAATAAGCAGGATAGTCTTTCCCGTTTTCCGGATACCCATGATCAGTTCGAATATTTCCTCCACCATAATCGGCGCCAGGCCAAGGGAAGGTTCGTCCAGCAGGATCAGTTCCGGATTCATCATAAGGCCGCGGGCAATTGCCAGCATCTGCTGCTCGCCGCCGGAAAGGCTGCCGCCGCTTTGCCGCCTGCGCTCTCCCAGGCGGGGAAACATCCCATAAATGGTTTCCAGATTTTTCCTGACATCCTCTTTTTTCAGTTTCGGATTTCCCAGACTGCCCGCGACAAGATTTTCATATACATTTAACGCCGGGAATATTTTCCTTCCTTCCGGAACATGGCTTATTCCCATTCGTACGATTTTATCCGGAGAAACGGCACTGATATCCTTTCCCTTAAACCTGATAAACCCACCGGCCTTTTCAACAAGGTTGGAAATTGACATCAGGGTACTTGTCTTGCCCGCCCCGTTGCCGCCTATGAGCGTAACAATTTCTCCTTCTTCCACATGCAGACTCACCCCGTCGAGGGCTCTGATATAACCATAGCTGATCCGCAGATTTTCAACTTCAAGCATCGCCATGTTTTATATTCCCGGCAATTGTACCTTTACCAAAATACGCTCCCTGTACGCCTTCATCCGCCCGCACATGCTGCGGCGGACCTTCGCAGATCTTTTTCCCGAAATTCAGCACAAGAATCTGATTACAGGCGTTCATGACAAACTTCATATCGTGCTCAATGACCGTAATCGTATAACCCTCCGCGTTCAGGCTTTTGATAAAATCCAGAAGCTCCCTGGTCTCATTTGGGTTCATCCCTGCCGCAGGTTCATCAAGAAGCAGTATTTTCGGATT
>JAISND010000143.1 GCA_031276615.1 Treponema sp.
CGCGCTGATTGTGGGATCAATTTTCCTGCGGGAACTTAGTCTTAAGGATGTGGCGGGTATCTTTATAGATACCGCCCGCGAGACGGCGATTATCGGATTCATCATCACCACTTCCGCCTTTTTCGGCTGGGTTCTGATGCGTACGGGGATCACCATAAGAATCTCCAGGGCCCTGCTTTCGGTAAGTACAAACCCCCTGGTTATTCTTTTTATCCTGAATGTTTTCCTGCTGATTATCGGATGCTTCCTGGATTCCACCGTGGCCATTCTGATCCTTACGCCCATTCTGGTTCCGGTGATTAACCAACTGGGAATTGACCTTGTTCATTTCGGCGTTGTGATGGTATTGAATCTTATGATTGGCCTTTTAACCCCGCCCTTTGGGGTTGTCCTTTTTGTCATTCAGCATTATTCAAACCTTCCCTTTGCCCGCGTGGTTAAGGCGATAATGCCCTTTCTGATACCCCTGGGGTTTGTTATGATTTTGGCGACCCTGTGTCCCGGGATCGTCCTCTGGCTTCCCAATCTTTTATTCGGATAGAATGTTATGTCGCTTTTTTCGGGCAATATTTTTTCCAGGTCCCTGGTGATGGATACCCAGATCTTTGCCTGCCTGCCGCAGGACGGAAGGAAGTATAAAAAGGGGCCGCCGCCCAAGACGCTTTTTTTGCTCCACGGCATATCCGGCAACGCGGCTAATTTTGTTCATAATACGCCGGTACATTTTTATTCCCAGCAGTACGGCATAGCGATTATCATGCCCGAGGTTCAGCGGAGTTTTTATCAGGACATGAAGGGCGGGCTGCTGTATTACAGTTATATAACAAAGGAACTGCCCGCCCTTTGCGCGGAACTGTTTAATATTTCCGTTACCAGGGAAAATTTAAGCATCGCCGGATTATCCATGGGCGGGTACGGGGCAATGTACGCCGCCTTCAGCGCGCCGGAAGTGTTTTCAGCCTGCGGCGCCTTTGCGCCGGCCTGTGATATTAAAAGCCAGGTCGCTTCGTATAACCGCTACGCGGGTTTTGGTCAGGTGGGTTACCGCATGGAGCATGAATTCGCCGGAATATTCGGCGAAGATTTTGCCGTTCCCGACTCAATCGATCTGTACCGGTTAAGCGGGAAGGTTTCACGGGAATCGCTTAAACCCCGCCTTTACATTGGTACCGGTACCGAAGATCCTCTGCATGATCAGAGCGTCAAGTTTCGGGATCATGTTCAGAAACTGGATATTGACATGATTTATGAAGAGTGGCCGGGCGATCATGACTGGATTTTCGGAAACGAGGCGCTGAAGCGGATGCTGGCTCATTTTTATTCCGCGGCAAATTGAGATTTATTTTTTCGTTGACGGCTCAATGAAAGAGTTGTATTATAAGGGAATACCCACGTGTTCCAATGACCAGGAGGATTGAAATGAAAACGACCGGAAAATTTTTACCTGTTTTTCTGTGCCTGTTCCTCGCGGCGGGATTTGTATTCGCCGGGGGCGGCAAACAGACGGACGCCAAAAGCGGCGGTTACGTAATCGGCTTCAGCAATTCATTTAACGGCAACACCTACCGCCAGGCAATGGAAGGCTACGCCCGGGAGGCGGCGGAAAAGCTCAAAGCCGCCGGAGAGCTCAGGGAGCTTATCTTTGCCGAGGCAAACCAGAACAACAGCGTTCAGGTTCAGCAGATTCAGAGTTTTATCATGCAGAAGGTTGACGCCATCATCATCGATCCGGGTTCGGCCACCGCCTTGACCGGCGTTATTCAGGAAGCTTCCGACGCCGGCATTCCGGTTATCATCGTCAATGACGGCCCGGTAGAATCCCAGGCGGAACTTTGCTACCAGATCAACTTCGACGCGGTTGAGCAGATGAGCTACCTTGCCGAATGGGTTCTGAAAGAGATCAACTACAGGGGCAATGTCATCGAACTCCGGGGGGCTATGGGCGATTCCTTTGACGCCCTCGCCCATTCGGGTTTCCGCAAGGTCCTGGACAAGTACCCGAATGTTAAAGTAGTCGCCGAGATTTACACCGACTGGACCGGTTCCAAGGCCCAGGCCGAGCTTTCTTCGGTGCTTCCCACCCTTCCGAAAATTGACGCCATCCTGAACCAGGGCGGCGATTCCTACGCGGCGGTGCAGGCCTTCAGGGCCGCCGGGCTGCCCCTGCCGGTTATCGGCGGAGACAACCGTGGCTTCTTCCTCAAGTGGTGGGCCAACGAAGCGCCCGATTACAATTCCATTTCCGTTTCATCCAACCCCTGGGACGGCGCTACGGCGGTATACGCGGCGGTGGAGATTCTCAACGGCGCCAGGCCCCCCAAGACGATGATCCATCCCTTCGGCGTTGTTACCAAAGATCAGGTGCAGCAGTTCAAGGATGTCGCCGACGAGGCCATTGCCTGCCCGACTTTTGACCGCGAATGGGTAAAACAGAACATTCTGAATCAGAAATGAACGGGAAATCCTGTATTGAGCTGATGGAATATGCCGTCACCCACGCCAGGGTGATTGATCTTACCCATACCCTGGAGCCGGGTATGCCCGCGTGGCCTACCCAGGCCCGGTATGGTTCGGTGGTCTATGAATCCTACGACTGGGGCGATGGCGCCATACATTCCATGATCACCATGTCGGAGCATACGGGAACCCACATTGACGCCCCAAAGCATTTTATAAGGGGGGGCTGTCCGGTTGATGAACTGCCCCCCGCTCTGGTGACGGGGCGCGGCGTAAATATCAACGCCGTGTTTGTGAAGCCCAGGGGAACCTTCGGCCTGGCGGAACTTACGGAATTTGAGGCGAAAAACGGAGAAATCAGGAAAGGCGACATCGTGATGTTCCGTTTTGGCTGGGACAGCAAGTACCGTCTTGCGCCTGACTCCGGGGAATACCTGCGGGACTGGCCCGGTCTTGCGCCTGACGCCGCGGAATACCTTGCGGAAAGGCAGATTGCCGCGGCGGGCTGCGATACCCTTGCCCTTGATCCCTTCGGCAGCGACAACCCCTGTCATCCCATTCTTCTTGGCAGGGGGATTCCCATTCTTGAAAACATCGACAACCTTTCCGGGCTGCCGGTTTTTTCCTACGTTGTGGGTCTCCCGAACAAGTTCAAGGGCGGTTCCGGATCGCCGATCCGGCTGATTGCGTTTATTGACTAGGTGGGGGAACGGCGTGGCACAGGAACCTCCCTATCTGGAGCTGAAGAACACGGACAGGTTTTTCGGCATAACCAGAGCGTTGAAGCAGGTCGATTTCCGGATCCGCCTTGGTGAGGTGATCGGCCTGGTGGGGGCTAACGGCGCCGGAAAGTCAACGCTGATAAAAATCGTCGCCGGAGCGCTTCCCCCCAGCGCCGGGGAAATCCGCATAGAGTCAAAAAAAATAGAGCACTATACCACGAAGGACGCAAAGGAAGCGGGGGTTTCCTGCGCCTATCAGGATCTGTCCCTCTGCACCAATTTGCGGGTGTACGAAAATTTCGCGCTTCTCAACATGAGCCATACCTTCTTTGGCGCGCCTTCCTGGCGAAAGCATGAAAGGGAAGAAACGGTGAAGCTGCTGGAACATTATTTTCCCGGCAACGGCATTGACGTGATGAAGCCGATCAGCGCCCTGACCCTTGCTGAACGGCAGATTGTCGAAATTTGCAAGGCCCTGATGGCGCGGAATCTCAAGATCCTCGTGCTTGACGAGCCGACTTCCGCGCTGTCCAGCGACAAGGCGCGGCAGCTTCACCGGCTTGTTCGCGAATTAAGCGCCGCCGGAACGGCGGTTATCTATATTTCCCACAAGCTTGACGAGATAAAGGAAGTGAGTGACCGTATCGTGCTGATGCGGAACGGGGAAATCGCCGCCGAGCGCTGCGCGGCCGAGACCAGTACCGGAGAGCTTGTGAGTCTTCTCGGCGGGGAGACGGGGGCCGCGCCGCCGGACTTGTCCGCGGCGGGCGCCGGAGGGTCCGCGGCAGATGCCGGCGGGTTTCCGGAGGACTCTGCCGCCGCCGTTCCCTCCGGCAGGCCGCCTGTCGAGATAAAAAATTTTTCCGGCCGCTACCTGCGGGACATCAACTTCCACGCGGACTCCGGCGAAATACTGGGCATTTCCGGGCTGGCAGGTTCCGGCCAGACGGAGCTGTTGAATCATATCTTCAGGGGCGCGCGCCGCGGCGGTTCAGCCATATCCGTAAGGGGCAGCGTTTCCTACATCAGCGGGGATCGCGCCAGGGAAGGAATCTTCCCGCTCTGGGATATCTTCGACAACATGCTTGTTTCAAGTTTGGGCCAGGTCGTTTCCGGCCTTTTTCTGAACAGAAAAAAATCCGAAACCCTTGTGAAATTTTGGTACGACAAGCTGAAATTCAAGGCCGAGGGAATTTACAGTCCCATCATGTCTTTAAGCGGCGGCAACCAGCAGAAAGCGCTTATCGCCCGGGGCATTGCCTCCGGCGCGGACATACTCATCCTGAACGATCCGACCGCGGGCGTCGATATTGAAACCAAGCAGGAAATTTACGGTCTCCTCAGAGAGGCAAAGGCCGCGGGCAAGGCGGTTATCTTTTACAGTACCGAAGACGCGGAAATGGAGATCTGCGATCGCGCCTATATCATGCGGGACGGTACTGTTACCGGAGAGCTGAAGGGCGCGGAGATAACCGTGCCGAACGTCGTAAAGGCTTCGTTCAGGGAAACGGCGAAAAAAGAATCCGGCCGGGAAATTTCAAAGATGGGGAATTTCCTTTCTTCCCGCGCGCTTCTGCCGCTTTTTACCATGATTCTGCTGTTCTGCGTAAACGCGGCCTTCAACCCGAATATTCTTTCGTATAACAGCATCCGCATGCTCGTCGGGGCGGCGGCACCGCTGGTGTTCGCCGGACTCGGGCAGATGTTTATCGTGGGCATAGGCGATATCGACATGGGCAACGGCTATTCCATAGGACTGGTGAATGTGCTGACAGCGGTTGTACTTTCGGGGAATTTGCTGTACGGCGCGCTGGGCCTTCTGGTTTTTATTGCCGCCTATATGATGATGGGACTCCTTATCGAGGCACGGAAGATTCCCGCCATAGTTGTTACCCTGGGCGCGCAGTTTATCTGGCTTGGCGCAGCCCTGGTTTTGTCTCCGGTACCGGGCGGAAAATGTCCCGAATGGCTCCGCCTGTTTTACCGTTTCAGGCTTGCGGTGATACCCGTGCCGGTTGTCCTCTGCATCCTGGCGGCCCTTTTCTGTTATCTGATTCTCTTCAGGTCCAAGTACGGAATTATCCTGCGGGGCATCGGCAACAACCCCCAGGCCGTTATGCGCTCCGGCTGGTCTTACCGTGCCGCCAGGATGGCCGGTTATGCCCTGGCAGGGTCAATGGTGGTCCTGTCCGGCCTGTTTTTAACCGCCGTCAGCCTGGGAGCGGACGCCAACGCGGCCAGTTCCTACTGCATGCTGAGCATTGCCACGGTGGTGCTGGGGGGCTGCGAATTTTCCGGCGGCTACATGGAGCCGATAGGCGTTGTCGCCGGCGCTGTCGCAATGTCCCTTATTACCACGGTGCTTACCTTTATGCGCATTGGTTCCAATTATCAGACCGCTGTTATGGGAATTATCCTTATTCTGGTTCTGGTAATCAAACTGTTTGCCGGCCGGTACAAAGAGGCCCGGTCATGAAAAGGCTGAAGGGTTTCGGCGGCTTTATCTGGCCCCTGCTCGGCTCCGCGATTCTCTGGGCGCTGATCGGCCTTGTGTCGGGGAAATTCACGGCAGCCCAGTTTTATACCTGCGCCAAGCTGTCGACCTTCGCCATGCTTCTTGGCCTTGCGCAGATGACCGTAGTTACCTCGGGCGACGGCGCCATTGATCTTTCCCAGGTTTACAGCCTGACCCTCTGCGCCTTTGTGGCCTGTCATTTTATGGTGATACATACCGTTTTGGGGCTTTTTATGGCGATCCTGGCGGGCTGCCTGTGCGGGCTTGCCAACGGCCTCATCAACGGCTTTTTCAGGGTTCCCGCGATGATCACCACCCTCGCGACGGGCTATATCCTCTTTTCCGTCAATCTTGTCAGCGCGCCCTTCCTCAAGACCCTGCCGAATCCGGCCTTTGTCGATTTTATAAATACAAACATCGGCGGCATTTCAATGCTTACCTTTATCGTTGTTTTGGCCGCCCTGCTGCTTGCCCTGCTGCTTTACGGGACGCCCTACGGCAAGCGGCTTCACGCGGTGGGGCAGAACAGGACGGCGGCGGCCTGCGCGGGAATACCGGTGCGGACCGTGGTGATAAGCGCCTTTACCCTTGCGGGCGGCCTTACCGGACTGGCCGGCGCGCTTTGCGGCGCTTTTATCGGCGGCGCTTTTCAGGACATGGGTTCAACCTATTTTCTGCCCTCCGTTGCCGCCACTTTTGTCGGCGGTACCGCGGCCTCCGGCGGCAGATCCAATGTTGCGGGCGTGTGCCTTGGCGCCCTGATGATGTCTTTTATGTCGATGTTTCTCAACACCGCGAATCTTTCGCCGGGGGTGCAGCGTTTTATCCAGGGCCTTTTCCTGGTGTGTATCCTGATCGCGTCAGCCTCAGGCGGCGGCCGGGCAGGGAAGCGCCGGCGGGGCGCGGCGCAGGCGGCGTAAACATTCCGGATTCCCGCACATGTCCGCCCGCCGCGGCATTCACGGAAACACGATGCTTTGACGTTTCCGCAGCCTTAAAAGAAGCGCCAGCAGGATGACGCCGTATAAAACGCAACTTCTGTATCCCCAGGCGGCGCCGATGAAGCGGTTTGTCAGGCCGATGAGAAACTGGAGTATCCCGTTAAGCGAAAAGGCAATGATGATGATTGCGCTGCCGGCGGCCTGGGCGCCCTTTCCGAATACGCCGATGCCCATTGCGAGAATTGTGGGAAAGGCTATTCCCAGAAAAAGTCCGGTGAACGGCAGAATCCGGACCCCGCCGCGGCCGAGCGAAAAACCGGCAGTCAAAATAAAAACGGTGATGACGATGGCGAAAAAAACGCTCCGGAGATACCCTGCCCTTTCAATCAGAAACCCGCTTAACAGGCGGGAAATGGTAAAGAGCAAAAAATAGGTCGAAATGAACGTGGCGCCGCCGGTTCTGGGATCCATGCCGAAAACATCAAGCAGATAAAGGCCGCTCCAGTTGGTGGCGCCGTATTCCAGCGCGTTGACAAACCCAAGGCAGATGCCGAAGCGCCAGACAAGCGGATGGGTAATTGCCCAGCGGAAGCTGTACTTTGTTCCGGTGTCACCTGGAGGGGACGCGGTTTCTTCGCCGCTTCCGGAGGGGATTTCCGCGGGCGCTCCGGCGGTTTTATTTCCTTCGGCCGGGCTAAAGACAAAAGTGGCAAGGGCCATAACAAGAACGGGGACAAGACCGGCAAGGTAGATACCCTGCCAGCCGAGGGCCGGGACGCCGGCGACAAGGCCGCCGAACCAGGGGCCTATGGTTGCGCCGATGCCGTAAAAAAAGTGGAGCAGATTCATCATAAGGGCCGAATTTTTCGTAAAGGTTCTTATACCGATACCGTTGAGGGTGATTTCAAAAAACCCCAAGCCGAACTGGATGAGAAGAATAAAACCGGCGGCAGTCCAATAGGCTCCCGAAAAACGGAAGAGAGCCATTCCCGCAAAGACCATGCCAAAGCCCAAAAGTATCGACTTTCTGAAACCGGCGCGGTTGAGAAGTATGCCGGATATTGTACAGGAAAGAACCATGATAACCTGGACAAACAGAACCAGCAGTCCCTGCTGACTGTAGGAGGCGCCGTAACTGGTTTTTATAAGAGGATAGATAATTCCCCGTATGGTCTGTACAAAACCATAGAGAACCATATTCCCATAAATAACGAACAAGAGACTCGCGTAAGCACGCCGCTGCATATGAAGGAGTGTAACTTTTATGGACAGTTGATACAATAGGCCTTGATGTTTACACTGTTGGTATGACTAGGGGAATTTTAATCGCGGGAAACGAATCCACCCTCAGCCAGGCTATTGAAGCGGAAGCGGCAAAACGGGTGGAGCATTTTGCCATTGCCCTGATACCGAACCGCCTTTCCGATCCGGTCAGGACTTCTCCGTTTGCCGGAGCGGCGGATGATCCTTCCGGCGCGGCTTCTCCGGCAAAAACATCCGTCGACACGGCGCGGCTTCCCCTGCAGTGGAACCCGGGAAGTCCCATCTCGGCGCGCGCCCTGGTGCTTGCCTCGGAAAGCCGGCTGGAACATACCGACGAGGCGATTCTGATTTGTGCTCCGCCTTCGATCCGCCGCGCCGCCGCCGAACTTTCCATGACCGATATAGAAATTCTGGTAAACGATCATGTCAAAGCCTGGTTTTCCCTGGTCAGGGAACTGGCGGCCCTTTTCAGGGCGCGGCGTTCGGGGATTCTGGCGCTTGTGTATTCGGAACTCGGCCCGGGCGGCGGAAAGGACGATGCCGCGGATATTCTCGGCCCCTCGGCGCTTGCGTCCTTCCGCGCCTTTACCCGGAGTCTTCTGGCATCCGCTTCCGGCGAACCGTATCTTACCCTGGGTTTTTCCGGCTCGGACGCGGGAGATGAAGCGGGTTTCGCCTCTTTCATTTTCAGAATTCTTGACGAAGGCAACAGGCGGAACAACGGCAGACTGCACAAGTACGGAAAGCTCGGCATTTTCAGATAGCGTCATTTTCAGACAGCGGCCTTTTCGGACAGCGGTTGACAGGATAGCGCCTCACGGAAGGCGGCTTTCCGCCGCGGACAGCCGCCGGTCTTACCGGAAATACTTTACCCCCGCTTCAAAAATATTCTGTCTTTTGTTTCCCGGAATATTGACGTGAACAAATTCGCCCCGGCGTTCCGAATGTCCCATCTTGCCGAGAATCCTGCCGTCGGGGCTGGTTAAGCCCTCAATGGCAAAATCCGATCCGTTGGGATTGTCCGGCTCATGTTCCGCCGGGCTTCCCGCGGCGTCAACATAACAGAAGGGAACCTGTCCCTTTCTGAAAAGTTCCTCCCCTTCTTCCTTTCGTATAACGAGCCGGCCTTCCCCGTGGCTTACGGGCAGAACGTGAACGCTTCCCGGTTCTTCCAGGGCAAGCCAGGGCGAGATTCTTGACATGACCCTGGTACGCACCATGCGGGAAACATGGCGGCCGATACGGTTAAAGGTGAGGGCCGGGCTGCCGGCGCCGGCCTCGCGGCAGGAGCCGTAGGGAACCAGCCCCAGTTTGATCAGAGCCTGGAAGCCGTTGCAGATTCCAAGCATAAGACCGTCCCGCCTTTCAAGAAATTCGCCGACCGCGTCCGCAACGGCGGGCGCGCGGAACACGTTGGCTATGAATTTTCCCGATCCGTCCGGCTC
>JAISND010000191.1 GCA_031276615.1 Treponema sp.
AACCTCGACGAAGAAGGCATGAAGGCTGTCGCCGGCGATCCGGGATCTTCCCCCGGCGGAACGGCGAAGGAAAGAGCCCTGACCTATGTGGACGCGGTGCGGAAACGGGCCGAAGCGGAAGGTTCCGGGGCGGTCTGTATCTGCGGAAAGCTTGAGGCGGAACTGGCCGACCTTGAAAGCGCGGAAGAACGGCAGGCCTTTCTTGCCGAGCTTGGCCAGAAGGAATCGGGGCTTTCGTCGCTGATTCACGCCGCCTACAGGCTCCTCAATCTGCGTACCTTTTTTACCGCGGGCGCCGACGAATGCAGGGCCTGGACGATACATGCCGGGGACACGGCCCCCAGGGCGGCGGGAACGATCCACAGCGATTTTGAAAAAGGCTTTATCAAGGCCGAGGTGTACCACTGTGACGATATTTTTCAGTACGGAACCGAAGCCAAAATAAAAGAGGCGGGAAAGTACCGCGTGGAAGGCAGGGACTATACAGTACAGGACGGCGATGTTATGTTCTTTAAATTTAACGTTTGAAACAGCCCGGTTCGCGAAAAAAAGGAGCGTGTTATGGTAGAAGTTTCCCTCCTGCAAAAGTATTCCCTTTTCGGGGGTCTTATGGAAGATCAGATAAAACAGATACTTCCCCTCATGGAAAGGGAGAGTTACAAGTCCGGGGAGAACATCATCGTCGAAGGGTCGCCCAACGACCGGATACGATTTATCCTTGAAGGCCGGGTAGCGGTTATAAAACACGGTCTGGTACTTTCGGAATTTACCGAGGGGAACACGGTCGGCGAAATGGAAGTGCTGGATGTAATGCCTTCTGCCGCGACGATTAAAGCCCTTTCCGATACCCAGGTTATATCCATTTCAAACAAGGGTTTACGGGATATTTACAAGGTTGACATTCATTCTTTTTCCCTTGTCATTATGAACCTGGCCAGGGATCTTTCAAGGCGCCTTCGCCTGATGAACGAAAAAGTGGTGGAGCAGTCAGGCAACTAATCGGCGCTGCCCAGCACTTCAAAGTTTCGCCTGATGGTGTTGCCGGCTTCGTCTACGAGGGTCAGAAAATGACGGCCCGGCGCCGGGCGGGCTTCCATCTCGTGAAAGACCTCGGTCATGCCCAGATACAGCTCGTCCAGATGCCAGTAGATTTTTCCGTTCCTCTCCCTGGACGCCGCCTGAAACACAATCCGGCCGTCCCTGCCGTCAAGTTCCCGCGGCACGTAAACCGCTCCGTTTTCTTCCGGATTAAAAAGCGCTATCGAGCTGATGCCGCCGCTTTGGCCGCCTTCAAGCGGGGGAAGGGGTTTGTAATCAAGGTTCCACTTTCGGTAATACCATTCCTCGGCGGGCGGCAGGACAAACCATTTTTTGCTTTCCGTTTTTCCGGAATTTTCCGGACCAAGCACAACCCTGGCGCTTCCCGTTTCGTTTAACGTCACGGTTCTGCAATAAGGACAGCTCTTCACTGTCGAAGCGCCTCCGGGCGCCGCCGTGATTTTGAGTTCCCCGCAGTCGGGGCCGGCCGGGAAACCCGAATAGGCGCAGGTTTCGACCAGGACAAGATCCTCTTCCGGCCGGGGAAACCAGTCCCGGCCGCTCCGGTCCGGGGAACCGGGAATTCCGCCGGAATCCCCGGTTCCTCCTCGGGAATCCCGGGTTCCGCCATAGATGGAATCCATCGCGGAAAAAAGCTCGAACAGTACCGGCGCCGAAGTGCTTATGCTCAACAGTTCCGCGTTTCCTTCCCCGGAGGCGTTTCCAATCCATACGCCGGCGGTCCGGTCCGGCCTTGTCCCCACGGCCCACGCGTCGCGGTTGCCGAAACTGGTCCCGGTTTTCCAGGCGATACGGCGGGAACCGGCGTATTCCTGCCAGTGGGCTTCTTCTCCCGGCCTGGTCACAAAGGCGAGGGCTTCCAGGGTAAGCCAGGCGGCGCCCGGAGAAATCCGCTGTACGGATCCGGAGATCCGCCGTTCCCGGCCGGGCAGATCCCGTAAAAAAAACGGCGGAAAAAACACCCCGTCGTTTGCCGCGCCGTTCGCTGTCCCCGTACCCCGGTCTGCCGCGGCGCTTCCTGCCGGGGTTCCCAGGGAACTCCGGCCAAGACCCGCGTAAAGGCCGGTAATCTCCCACAGCGTCACTTCGGCGCCGCCAAGAATAAGGGGAAGGCCGTAATCATCACCCTTGCGGAAAAGCGTAGTCAGGCCGAGGTTCCGGAGCAGCGCGGCAAAACGATCCACGCCGAAAAGCCTGAGACTCCGTACCGCCGGAACGTTGAGGGAACGGGCCAGGGCGGCGTCCGCCGGCACGACTCCCAGGTAGTTTCTGGAATTGTTTTCGGGACTGTAGCTTCCGACTCTTGTGGGAATATCGCTTACCAGGGACGAGGGAAGTATGTCCCCCGAATCAAGCATCGCCGCGTAGAGAAATGGCTTAAGGATGCTCCCTGAGCTTCGGGGGGCGGAGGCGATATCCACATCCGGCGACGGAGAGCCGGTAACATTGCCCACATAGGCAAGAGTTTCCCCGCTTTCGGTATCTATGATAACACAGGCGCCGTTCATAATGCCCCTTTCGGCAAAACGGAGGGCCCAGCGTTCAAGGATGGTTTTGGCCCGTTCCTGCAACTCCCCGTCAATCGTGGTAACCAGGGAATAACCGGAAGCGTACAGCGGGTGATCCCGGTTCGCCGAATTGAATTCCGCCGCGCCGCCCGACTCCGCCACAATGCGGGCAAGCAGATGCGGGGCCAGGCCCGGCAGGGGAAGCGGTTCGCCGGGGAGTTTTTCGGCGGCCGCAAGGGAAAAGGTTTCTTCGTCGATAAGGCCTTTTCTCCAAAGCCGTTCAAGCAGGGCGTCCCGTTTTTGCCGCAAAAGTTCCCTGTTCCGTCCCGGGTGAATAAGCCCCGGCCTGTTTGGCAGCACGGCGAGGGTCGCCGCCTCTGCCCAGGAAAGGTCCGCGCCGGATCTGCCGAACCAGCGCCAGGACGCCGCCTCAAGGCCGATCACATTCGCCCCGAACGGAGCGTTGGCGGCGTAAAGGGCAAGTATCTGTTCCTTTGAGAATGAAAGTTCCAGCCTCATCGCGAGAACCGCTTCCACGGCCTTTTCAAAAATGCCGCGCCTCCTGCCGGGCCGGGAAAGCCGTATGGTCTGCATCGTAATGGTTGATCCGCCCGAAACAACCCTTTGTTCACTGAGGTTCTGAAAAATCGCCCTCGCTATGGAACGGAAGTCCACGCCGGTATGGGAAGCAAAGCGCCTGTCTTCGGCCTCGACGATCGCCGCGGCAAATTTTTCGTTTACCGGGCCTTTCACCGGGAAACGCCACTGGCCGTCGAAAGCGACCATTGCCCCGAGGAGTTTTCCGTTCCGGTCATAGAGAACCGGGGAATAGTACGATGAAAAAAGCGGATCGGGAAGGGAAAAGCCGAACATCAGGCCAAGAACCAAAAGCCCCAAAAACAAAAGGCGGCTTTTGTCGGAACGGAATCCGCAAAACAACCGCAGCGGCAGCCCGGCAAGCAAACGGAAATTTAAAGGCACGGTTAACAATACCACGGGAAAGTTCAGGCCGTACAGCGCCCTGGTATAGGGCAACATTTGATCAGGCATCTGCCTGCGATTTTTTAAATGAAACACACGGTTTAACAGCCGTCCGTGCCCAGGGAAAGACGGCATGCCTGAGCCTCCCGCCTCCCGTGCTTGCTGTATCCACGACGCAACATATTCTCGTTGGTACCTAAATCCGCGGCTATCCGGCGTACTGGTTTCTCGTGCTTTTCAACCAGCGCTACTGATTCAGCCCTGAATTCTTTCGGGTGTACCCGTCGTTCTTTTCCGTCTTTTTCTCCTCTTCTGTTGTATTTCACGCTTATCTTTGTGTCTACCAGATAGGGTAAGGTCCAAGGACGGAACCCAGAAGAATATGCAAAGATATATGAAAATCCACACTAGTGTTCCGACATCATTCAAATTGTGGATATAGATGTTTCAGTTTAATACGGGCATCCGAAGTGGTAAACCGCCAATTGATCTTACAGGCTTCCCGCTTGCGTTTGCC
>JAISND010000194.1 GCA_031276615.1 Treponema sp.
CCGAAATGCTGATCCACCACCATGCCGTCTTTTGACGCCACCGCGAAAAGCAGGGCAGGGCCGGCGCTGCCGTCGGCCTTGCCGGCGCCGATTTGAGGAGGAATATCCCCCTTGTTACAGCCGGAAAACAAATACGAAATATCTTCGTCCAGCGTTCCCGCGGCATCGGCCCGGCACTGCCGGCAATGGTACATCTGGGGGATAATGGCTTCGCATTTTTTCCGCATCTCCATGATTTCCGTATTACTCACCATGGGCAGGTGTTCAAAGACAGTTCCCGCCACGGGGATGAGCTGCATGATGTTGCAGAGATCGGCGCCCGCCTCCTTCACCCCGGCGGCAATATCCGGGATGATACGGTCGTTTAAACCCTTGAGCATAACGATATTCACCTTGCAGACGATGCCCAAATCCCTGAGCCGCGAAATACCTTCATACTGATTCTTTAGAAGGATCGCCGCGCCTTCCGCTCCGAAACAATGCCGCCCCCCGTATTGCACATAACGGTAGATGCGCTTCCCGGCATGGGGATCCACGGCGTTCACCGTTACCGTCACATGGGAGACCCCGAGGGCGGCTATTTCCCCGGCGTACCGGGGAAGCATAAGGCCGTTGGTGGAAAGGCAGAAGGTAAGATCCGGGTCCGCCTTCCGGAGGAGGGTAAAGGTTTCCCTGGTCTTTTCAAAATCCGCCAGCGCGTCGCCGGGGCCCGCTATGCCCGCCACGTCGATCCTGCCGAGCCGTTCCTTTACCGCCCGGTAACGTTCCAAGGCTTCTCCGGGGCTCAGCACCCGGGCGGTTACCCCGGGGCGGCTTTCGTTGGGACATTCGTATTCCCGGCGGCAATAGTTACACTGGATATTGCAGGACGGCGCCACCGGCAGGTGGATTCGGCTGTTTTTGCCGCCGCAGCCGTTAAAACACGGGTGGGTCAGGGACTTGAGAAGATTGGCGCTTTTACCCGCTGCAATGGGGTGTTCTTTTCCCACCTGGGAAACCTCTTATTATTTACATAGATTTACTAGTATATAAAAACACTATAACAGCCAGGAAATTGTTTTGTCAAGCGCCCGGTCGGCGCATCCCGGCAAAAACAGACGTTAGAAACACTCAAACCAATATACTTTGCCGCGGGTGCCCCTGCCTGGTACCATAGGCGTTTACTCCTCCCTGTCTGTCGCGGGCTGACGCCATAGGTAAGAACTCAAAACAAAAGGCTGTATCGCAGGGTGCAGGGATGACAGGCGCCATTTTCACAAAAATCCGGGTAATCTGAGCCTGGTCCAAAACCGTACGCTTTAGCGCACAGTCAATTAGTTTTGGAACAGCCTCATCTGTGTCGAACTTTAGTTCGAAATCTGTGGACCTTTTTATCCCGTTTGCGTAACCTGTTGGCAGTACGTTTTTACTACCAAAATTTTCTGTGGGGCCAAGTTTAGGAGGGACGGGCGGGTATGTCCTTCGCGTACACGCACCCTGCGCAACCTCTCCTTTCCCGATGGGTCAGTATATTTATCTTGACATATTCAAGAAATTTGTTATTATAGGAGTATGACAAATTATTTAAATTTGTCACGTAAAATTATACTATGGCT
The DNA here is from genome assembly GCA_031276615.1 of Treponema sp. Taxonomy (GTDB): domain Bacteria; phylum Spirochaetota; class Spirochaetia; order Treponematales; family Breznakiellaceae; genus JAISAK01. The sequence continues at coordinate 1,596 of JAISND010000194.1, forward strand.
ATTGAAATTACAGGAACCGGCAGGGCTATACCGTTCCGGAGGATCGGCAACGACGAACTGGCGGAAAAAATTGACACCAGCGACGAGTGGATCCGTTCCCACACGGGGATAGGGGCCAGGCATATTGCGGATGAAAACACGGCGTGCAGTGATTTGGCACTGGAGGCGGCAAAAAACGCCCTGGCTATGGCGGCCGGTTTTCAATGGCCGGCGGGCTTCAGCGGTTTCGACACCTTCGGGGACCCGGCCGCCGGGCTTTCCGAAGGGGACAGGGCCGACAGGGACAAAGCCGCGGCTGAGTACGCCGGCACAATCGATCTGATTCTCCTGGGAACCGCCACCGCCGATTACTGTGGCTGTCCTCCCACCGCCTGTATCGTTCAGGACAAACTCGGGGCAGGCCAGGCCGCCGCTATGGACATTTCCGCCTGCTGTACCGGCTTTATCTACGGCCTGGAAACGGCCGCCGGCCTTCTCAATATCAGCGGCGAGCGGAAACGCGCCCTGGTTATCGGCTCCGAGGTTTTAAGCAGGCTGATTGACTGGGATGACAGAAGCACCGCCGTCCTTTTCGGAGACGGCGCCGGAGCGGCCGTGCTTGAAAAAACCTCCGGCGCTTCCGCCGGACAGGACAGGCGGGGCCTTCTGCGGAGCATCCTCGGCGCGGACGGTTCGGGCAGGGAAAGCCTCATCTTCCGCAGGGGGGGCAGCCGCAATCCCTTCAAGGCCGGCGAAGTGGTAGACAAGCCCATCCGTCTCGAGATGAACGGCCAGGAAGTGTACTACTTCGCGGTCAAGGCGGTAACCATGACGATTGAAAAGCTCCTCAAACAGGAGGGCGTCACCATAGATGAGGTAAGCCGCATCGTTCCCCACCAGGCCAACGCCCGGATCGTCCAGGCCGCGGGAAAGAGGCTGCGTATACCGATGGAAAAATTTTTCCTCAATATCGAAGAGTACGCCAACACATCGGCGGCTTCGATTCCCATTGCCCTTGACGAGCTGAACCGGAAGGGCGAGCTTAAAAAGGGGAATCTCATTATGACCATCGGCTTCGGGGGCGGTCTGACCTACGGAGGGAACCTGATTGTCTGGTAAGCGAATTTCCCGGGTACGGCTTTCTGAAAGCGCCAGGGCCGGATTGACAGGATGAATGACAGAATGAAAGAAGCGACCCTTGTATATCTTTTCCCCGGCCAGGGCGCCCAATACACGGGCATGGCCCTGGATTTTCTTGAAACCCGCGACGGCCCTTCGGTGAGGCGGCTTTTCGAACTTGCCTCGGAGATCTGCGGAAAAGACATGGCCGCCCTGCTCAGGGATTCCGGCGCGGAGACCCTGAAACGCACCGACCTTTCCCAGCCCGCGGTAACTCTGGCAAATCTCGCGGCAATGGCCTTTCTTTCGGAACGCGGCTGCGGTCCCGCGGCCTGCGCCGGGTTCAGCCTTGGCGAATACGCCGCCCTGGTCTGCGCATCGGTAATCAGCGCGGAGGACTGCTTCCGGCTGGTAAAGGCGCGGGGCGAGGCGATGCAGCGTTCCGCGGACAGGCTGCGCCGCGCCGCGACAGACGCCCGCGGGGACGGCGGCGGTACGGATTCCCGCGGTGCGGACAGCGGCGGCGGCAACACGCCGTCAGGCGCAACGGATGCGGACGGCGCTTCAAAGGCCGGCGACGCGCCGGGCATGGCGGCCGTCATCGGCCTGCCGGTTGAAAAAGTCGAAGCCCTTGCCGCCGAATGGAAAGCCGGCGGACTGAAGGACCTGTACCCCGCCAACATCAATTCACCCAAGCAGCTTGTGGTCAGCGGTACCGCCGCGGCCCTGGCGGAAGCGGCGATCCGTTTCAGGGCGGCCGGCGCGCGGCGCTGCGTCCGGCTCCAGGTCGCCGGCCCCTTCCATTCACCCCTTATCGCGGACGCGGCCGAAGCCTTTCGTCCCGTCCTCGAATCGGTTGAATTCAGGGATCCCCTCCTGCCGCTCTATTCAAACGTTACGGGCCGCCGCGTCTCTTCCGGCGCGGAAGCGAAGAAGCTCGCCCTTGCCCAGATTACCAGTCCCGTGCGCTGGGTTGATGAGGAAGCCGCCATTGCCGCGGATCCTGAGCCCTCCGGGGCTGAAAAAATCTGCCTCGAAACCGGGCCCGGCGGGGTGCTGCGGGGACTTTGGCGGGATTCGGGAAGCGGCGTCCCCTGTTACGCGGCAGGCACGGTTGAGGAAATTGAAAAATTTATAAAAGGAGACTTTCCCGAAACTGACTGAGTTTCGGGAAATGCCCAAGGCGAAGCCTGAAAAATTATACCGGAATCCACGGAGGAGATCGATGGTACTGCAAAACAAAAAAGCCCTGGTCACCGGCGCGTCCCGCGGAATAGGCAGGGCCATCGCGGATCGCTTTATCGCGGAAGGCGCCGAGGTCTGGGGGCTGGGAACCAGGGAACCCGCGGACCTCGCGGAACGGCTGGCCGGCGGAAAACTTCACTGGATCAGCGCGGACCTCGGCAGGACCGCGGAAGTGGAAACTGTCATCGAAGGGGCCCTGAAAGAATCGGGCGGCTTTGACATTCTTGTGAATAACGCGGGTATCACCCGGGACAATCTTTCGTTCAGGATGAGCATTGACGACTGGCAGAAGGTACTCGATGTAAACCTTACCGCGGCCTTTCTCGCGGCGCGCGTTGCCGCCAGGGACATGATCCGCAGGCGCGGCGGCTCCATCATCAACATGTCAAGCGTTGTCGGAATCCACGGCAACGGCGGACAGGCAAATTACGCCGCGAGCAAGGCGGGCCTCATCGGCCTTACCAGGAGTCTCGCCAGGGAAACGGCAAGCCGCGGCGTGCGGGTAAACGCCATCGCGCCGGGCTTCATCGAATCCGACATGACCGCGGCAATACCCGAAGCGGCGCGGGAAAAAATGACCGGGCTTATTCCCCTTAAACGGGCCGGAACCCCCGATGACATTGCCTCGGCGGCGCTCTTCCTTGGGTCCGACGCGTCTTCGTATATAACCGGACAGGTGATCGCCGTGGACGGCGGCATGTTCATATAGGTTTCCCTATGGAAGAAGGAAAACCTGAAAAGGAGAGATTATGAAAAAAATAGTTGTAACGGGAATGGGGGTGGTTTCCCCCATCGGTAACACGGTTGAGGAATTCAAAAACGGACTCAGGACAGGAAAGAGCGGGGTCGGTCACATCACGTCCTTTGACACCACGGGTTTTGAAGTAACCATAGCCGCGGAGATCAAAGACTTCGAACCTTCCCGCTGGATAGACAGAAAAGACGCCCGGAAGATGTGCCGCTTTACCCAGTTCGCCGCCGCCGCCGCGGTACAGGCGCTGGAAGAGGCGGGGCTTGTGGAGGCCGCCGGTGAAAACGGCCGCCGGACGCTAAAAAGCGATCCCGCGAAAACCGGCGTCGTCATCGGGAACGGCATGGGCGGCTTTGAAGTGGTGGGGGAATCCTTCAAAAAACTTTTCGACGCGGGCCCCCGGCGGATGCTGCCGCTGACCATACCGCTGATGATCCCCAACGAGGCGGCGGCCAACATCGCCATCCTCTTCGGCATCCGGGGGCCGGCTTTTACCCAGGTTACCGCCTGCGCCTCCGGCACCGACGCGCTGGGGCAGGCCCTGGACCTTATCCGCGCGGGCCGCTGCGACGTGGCCGTTGCCGGGGGAACCGAAGCCTGCATCGTGCCCTTTTCCATCGGCGGCTTCCAGATGCTCAAGGCCCTGTCCGTCAAAAGGGTGGACGAGCCGGAAAAGGCCTCCCGGCCCTTTGACGCGGATCGGGGCGGTTTTGTGCTGGGGGAAGGATCGGGGATCCTGATCCTGGAAAGCGAAGACCACGCGAAAAAACGGGGGGCGAAAATCCTTGCCGAGTTCGCCGGGTACGGCGCCTCCTGCGACGCCTATCACATCACCTCCCCGGACCCTTCCGGCGAAGGGGGCGGCAGGGCCATCAAAAACGCCCTGGCGGACGCGGGCCTCAAGCCTGAAGATGTCCAGTATTACAACGCCCACGGAACTTCCACGGAGATCAACGATCCCACGGAAACCAAAATGATCAAATACGCCTTTGGGGATCACGCCTACAGGATGAAGATTTCCAGTACCAAAAGCATGACCGGCCACTGTGTCGCCGGTTCCGGGGGTCTTGAGGCCATCGCCTGCGTCCTCGCGATCCGGGAAGGTTTCTATCCGCCCACGATCAACCTGGACAACCCCGACCCGGCCTGCGATCTGGATTATGTGCCCAACAAGGTCCAGTACGGCGAAATTCACGCCGCCGCTTCCGGGTCCCTGGGTTTCGGCGGCCACAACGGCGTGGCGGTTTTCAAAAAATATTGAGCTATTTTCAAAATCCGGTTAATTTTGAGA